>JBFYZE010000020.1:0-3086 GCA_041309665.1 Gemmatimonadales bacterium
TTCGCCGGCGAGGACCTGGACTGGTTCTGGACTTCGTTCTATTACGAGACGTGGACGGTGGATTTCGACGCCGTGAGCGCGCTCGCCACCACGGGGAGCGGGACGGTGGTGCGCGTCGCCAACCGCGGGTTCGCACCCTTCCCGGTGAAGGTGCGCATCACCACGTCGGCAGGCGGCGTCATCGACCACGACGTTCCGGTGAAACACTGGCTGGAGGGCAAACGATGGGTGGAGATCCCGGTTCCCGCATCGGCGGGCTCGGTCACGAGGGTGGAAGTGGATCCGCTGGCGACGGCGCCGGACGTGGACCGCACCAACAACTTCTGGCCCCGCGGATGAGCGCCGCCCGGAGGAAGGCTCGGACGGGCTGGGCCGGCTTGCTCGCGCTGGCGGCGGTGGTCGCGGCCGGCTCCGGAGCGACGGCGCAGCCGGCGCCCGGCAGGCTGGTCATCGTGGGCGGAGCCCTCGCCCGTGGCAACGCCGAGGTCTACGGCGCCATCGTCGAGGGGCGCCACGGCGACGGGCCCCTCTGCATCGTCCCCACGGCGGGTGCGGACCCGGCGGCTTCCATGGCTTCGGCGGTGGAAACCATCACCGGATACGCCGGCGAGGGGAAGGTGGCGGGGATCCTCCTCTCCCTCGAGGATCCGTCCAAGGCCGACGATCCGGCAATGGCCGCCGAGATCGCGCGCTGCTCGGGCTACTTCTTCACCGGCGGGGTGCAGAGCCGCGTCCTCGATGTCTTCCTCCCCCAGGGGCGGCAGACCGAGGCGTACCGAGCCCTGATGCGCCGCTGGCGCGAGGGCGCGGTGGTCTCCGGGTCCAGCGCAGGCGCCGCGATGATGAGCGGCGTCATGATCTCGGGCGGGAGCAGCGCCGGGGCCCTCGCTCGGGGAATCTCCACGGGGGCGGGGCCCGAGGGGGAAGAGGAGGGCGAAGCGGGCGTCACCCTCGAGCGGGGGATGGGCTTCTACCCCGGGGCTCTCCTCGACCAGCACTTCCTGGCGCGGGGCCGCATCGGCCGTCTCCTGGTGGCCGTGCTGGCCACCGACAGCGTGCCCGTGGGCATCGGGATCGACGAGAACACGGCGCTGGTGGTGGACGGGGACCAGGGCCGCGTCATGGGCGCGTCGGGGGCGGTCATCGTGGACGGGCGCCAGGTCCGGCGCTCTTCGGCCACGCGGGGCCAGGGGCTTCGGGTGAGCCTGGCAGGGACCGGCGACGCCGTGGACCTGAGGACGCTGGAGGTCCGCCCGCTGGCCGGCAAGGCGCCCCTGCCCGTGACGGCGGGCGCACTCACGCTGCCCCAGGACCCGTTTGCGCGCTTCGCGTTCCTCCAGCTCCTGAGGGACATGGCGGCGAGCCCCGACGCGGAGATGTCGTTCTCCCTGGGGACGGCGACGCTGACCATCCGCGAAGCTCCGGGGTTCTCCGCGTTCATGCGGGCCGCGGAGGGCGGGGTGCAGGGCGTTCCCCTGGGCTTCGCCGCGGGGCCGTTCCTGGTGGACCTGCTCCCCGGCGGGTGACGTTGGGGGGCCGGGGTGGCGGGGCGAGGCGTCCCGTTCACCCCGGCGCGGGCGCCGCGAAGCCGACGAGGGTGCCGCACGGCGCCATGACGAAGATCTCGTCCATGCCGTAGAAGGTCCGGCGCCGGGGCACCACCACGTCCGCACCCCGGAGGGCATCCACCACCGGATCCAGCGCCTCCACCTCGATGAAGAGGGTGCTCGTCGCCCCGGCCAGGCGGGCACCCAGGTCCGCGTGGCCCGCCCCCGCGCCCGCGGGCCCCAGGTCGGCGTCGATGCTGGCGCGCGTCTGGTACATGAGCTCGACGCCGCCCTTGCTCAGCATGGCGAAGCCCAGCGTCTCGCCGTGGGGGACGGTGGCCGTGACCTCGAAGCCCAGGCGATCGGTCCAGAACGGGAGGCAAGGCTCGATGGCCTCCACGGTCATGATCGGCGTCACCTTCTTCATCAAGGTCTCCGGCTCGGACTGGGGAAGCAGTACGGCGGCCAGGAGGGCCGCGCTGCCCAGGAGGGCGGACGAGGCGTTCATGTGGGCTGGGATGGGTGAGAGAAGACGACACACCCCGGCATCCCGAAGAGGGTTCATCCGGGACGAAGTTGGGAGGGAGGGTCTCGCCCGGCGCTCCTGCGCCGGGACGGATCAGGCCTTGTTCTCTTCCTTGAAGCCGAGGAAGAGGCAGAGCGCAAGCAGGGCGAGGTTCGTGGAAGCCCGTGAATACGCTTCGGCGGGGACGAGGATGGGTCCGGCGAGGGCCGCTGCGATCGCCAGGATGAAGGCCAGGGCCGCCAGGCCCACCAATGCCTTGGAGAGGTTCGCCATGTGCACCTCCGGGGGGAGAGCGTCGGGACGGCGTGCGCCGTCCCGGGTTCATCTCTGCGCGTGGAGGCGCGTCCTGGCAAGGATTTTCGCACGCCCCCCTCACCCGAAGCTCCTGATTCCCGGCGGGCTCTGGCGGAGCGCCGTGAGGTAGCGGAAGGGCGTGGCGCCCGGCCAGCCCGGATCCGCCCAGTACTCCAGCGTCCCGGGAAGGGAGGCGTGGAGCTCGTCGGGGTCGGCGCGACCGGGGCGCCGCACCGGGGCGCCACCTGCCTTCGGCGGGTGCCCGACCCGCAGCGCGCGGACCTCGTCGGCGATGACGTTGAGGGTGGCCCCGTCCTTCTGGAGGCGGCCGCGCACCGCCACGAAGGGCTCCAGACGGACGGCGTGCTTGTCCCGCTCGTAGACGTCGGGCTTGACGATGACGTTCACGGCGCCGGCCTCGTCCTCCATCAGGACAAAGACATAGCCCTTCGCAGTTCCAGGTCTTTGCCGGGCCGTGACCAGCCCGGCGACCTGGACCGTGGCGTGCTGGTGGAGGTGGGGGAGGCGGTCCGAGGTGACGGTGCCGGCGGGGAGTTGGCCCTCGAGGAGAGAGAGGGGGTGGAGCGCCGCCGAGAAGTGGAGCATGCGGTACTCGGCCACCATCCGGTCCGCGGCGCCCAGCTCCGGGAACGCGAGGCCGGCGTACGGATCGTCCAGGGGGAGCTCGGTCTGGGCGTGGTCGTCCCGGCTCCTGCTCC
>JBFYZE010000021.1:0-2618 GCA_041309665.1 Gemmatimonadales bacterium
TACCTGGCCCTTTCGATCATCCTCCTGGCCCTCGTGCTGCTCGATCCGATCCAGCGGGTCTTCGTGGCTCCGTGGGCGTATGCCACGCCACCCCGGCGCATCCGGGCCTACAGCCGGTGGCAACGCTTCCTCGCGAACGGCATCCTCGCCATGCTGCGCCTCGTGGGAGGCGCGGAAGTCCAACCGATACCGAGGATCCAGGGGCGGGAGGGGGTCCTGGTCCTGATGAACCACCAGTCGGTGCTGGACATCCCGCTGGTGGTCTCGGCCATCCACGGAACGTACCCGAAGATCGTTACCCGGAAGCGCTATCTGCGCTGGATCCCGCTAATCTCGCATATGATCCGGCTCTATCAATACCCGGTGGTGGACCCCAAAGCAAACTCCCAGGAGACCAAGCGGATGCTCGCATCCATCCGTGATGCCGCGCGCTCCTCGGACGT
Source organism: Gemmatimonadales bacterium (assembly GCA_041309665.1). GTDB lineage: Bacteria > Gemmatimonadota > Gemmatimonadetes > Longimicrobiales > Gaopeijiaceae > SZUA-318. The sequence continues at coordinate 444 of JBFYZE010000021.1, forward strand.
GCCGCTGGCCATCTTCCCGGAGGGGACGCGGAGCAGGGACGGAGAGATCGGACGCTACAGGCCCACCGGCCTCAAGCTCATCCTCAAGCAGCGCCCCTGGACCGTGTACGTGCTCGTTGCCGATGGGTTCTGGCAGCGCGCGAAGCTGAAGGACTTCCTCCGTGGGATCGGGGACATCCGGGGACGGACGAAGCTGGAGGGCCCTTTCGAGTGGGTGGACCCCCGCGGCGACACGGACGCCTTCTGCGAGGCGATGCGCCGGCAGATGGTGGAGTCCCTGGCGGACCTCAGGAAGCCGGATCCCGCATGATCGTTCCGGTGGACGGTCCCTCCGCTCCCGAAGCCACGTCCGTGATCACCACTGCCGGGACCATGGCCGAGGCGCTGGCGCGCGCTGGAGGGGGCACGGTCAGGGCCGTCCTTCTCTACGGTTCGCACCTCCTCGGTGCCCGGCCGGACAAGAACAGCGCCCTGGACTTCGTCGTGGTCGTCTCCGATTACCCGGCCTTCTACAAGGCGCTGCGCGATGCCGGGGAGCTCCACCGCTCGGCGCGGGTGATGACCGCGTTGGCCGGGGTCCTCCCCCCGAACGTCATCGCCTTCACGCCCGGACAGGGCTCGGAGGGGATCGCCAAGTGCCTGATCGTCACCCGGGAACACCTCCTGGCGGCCATGGGACCCCGACCGAAGGACCACTTCCTTCTCGGGCGTCTCGTGCAGAAGGTGGCCGTGGTGTGGGTGGCGGGGTCCGACGACGCCAGGGGCCTGGAGGAGGCCGTGGATGGGGCCCGCCGGGGAATCCTGTCCTGGATCGGCCCCTACCTCGAAGAGCCCTTCGACGCCGAGGGCGTGGGGCGCCGGATCCTCGAAGTCTGCTACGGGGGAGAGCTGCGCCCCGAAGCCCGCGACCGATCGAGCACGGTCTTCGAGGCACAGCGGGAGCACTTCCGCGGTTACCTGGACACGGTGCTCCGGAGGGCGGCCGAGGAGGGCATCCTGGTGGCCGCTCCCGGGGGATACCGCTTCGCCGCCCCGCGGCCACCCTCGGAACGGCGCCGGTGGGACCGTCACTTCCGCCGGTCGAAGGTCCGGGCCACTGCGCGCTGGCTCAAGCACGTAGTCACCTTCGACAACTGGCTCCCCTACGTGCACCGCAAGGCCGAGCGGAGGCTGGGCATCACCATCGCGTTGACGCCGCTGGAACGGCGGTGGCCCTTCGTCTTCCTGTGGCCGCGCGTCTTCCGCGTGCTCTTCACCCGCCCCGACAGGGAGGGCCCCGCATGAGACCCGAGATCACGATCCTCCTGGCGGTCCTGGGGGCCGCCCTGCTGTCCATGCCGGTGTTCGCCCTCGGGGCCGCACGGCGCGGACGGGACCCCCACGAGGTGGCGGACCGGGGCTCGTTCGTCCTGGGTGGATTCCTGCGGAACTGGTTCTTCTGGTTCCAAGGCCCGGTGGACCGGACGGCGCTGGCCATCGGCCTCGGACCCCTCTTCTTCAACCTCCTGGGCGTGGCGTTCGGAGTCCTGGCTGCGGTGTTCTTCGCCCAGGGACACCTGAGCCTGGCCGGATGGGCCATCCTGCTGGGGGGGTGGTCGGACGTGGTGGACGGCCGCCTGGCCCGGGCGCTGGGCGTGGCCAGCGAGCACGGCGCCTTCCTGGACTCGACGCTGGACCGCTTCGCCGAGTTCGCCGCGTTCGTGGGGCTGGCCCTCCTCTTCCAGGATTCGGCGCTGGTGCTGGTCCTGGTGGTGACCGCCCTGGGAGGCTCCCTGCTCGTCAGCTACGCCCGCGCCCGCGGGGAGAGCGTAGGGGTGGTCTGCAAGGTGGGTATCATGCAGCGGGCGGAGCGGCTCCTGCTCCTCGGGTTCGGCGCGATCCTCGATCCGGCGGTCTCGGCCTGGGCGGGGCGAGACCAGGGGGCTCTCCTGGCCGTGGTCCTCGGGATCGTGGCGGCGGGAACGCTGGGCACGGCGGTCTACCGGACGTGGTGGATCGCGGCCAGATTGCCACAAGTCAAGGTCTGACCTGATGTTATCGGTGCGCCTGACCGAGGTGGAGGCCGGTGATGTGGGCCTCATCGACCGGTGGCTGTGCGCGGACCATGTCCGACGTTTCTGGGGCGAGCCCGAGGCAAACGCACGACTGTTGCGGGAGCCGCCCGCCGGTACCCGG
>JBFYZE010000022.1:0-3839 GCA_041309665.1 Gemmatimonadales bacterium
GGGCTGAACGTGGCCTCGGACCCCTTCATGCGATCGGCCTATCTGGGCGTCAAGGGTGGGCTGCTGCTGGTCTCGGCCGATGACCCGGGCCCCCACAGCTCGCAGACCGAGCAGGACAGCCGGTTTTTCGCCATGTTCGCCAAGATCCCGGTCCTGGATCCATCCAGCCCCCGCGAGGCCAAGGAGATGGTCCGGCTGGCCTTCGAGCTGTCGGAGGCGTACGAGATCCCGGTGATGCTCCGGCCGACGACGCGCGTCTGTCACGCCCGACAGGCCGTCCCGCTCCTCGCCCTGGAGCAAGAGGCCCGCGCGGCTCGGTTCGAGAAGGATCCGAAACGCTGGTGCGCCACGCCGCGGTTCGTCACCGACCTGCATCGAGAGCTCACCGAGAAGCTCGCACGCTTGGGGGCCGATCCCCGGCTCGCCCCGGCCTTTTTTCCCGGGGACGGGACGTTCGTCGGAACGTGCATCATCGGCTCAGGGGTGGCCTTTGCGCACACCTGGGACGTCCTTGACGAGCTGGGCGTCGCCGGGGCGGTCGACCGCTATCAGGTGAGGGTGCCGTACCCGCTGCCCCCCGAGTTCATCGCGCACGTCCACGGGACCTACGAACGGATCCTGGTCATCGAGGAGACGTATCCGGTGATCGAAATGCAACTCGCCGATCGTCGGATCGCGGGCCGGGTGTCGAAGCTGGTCCCGAACGAGGGGGAGCTGACACCCGAGGTCATCCGGCGGGTCCTCGCGACATTCCTGGGCCTGGCGCCGCCGCCCCCCGTGGAGGGCCGCCGCCCACCCGGGGCCCGCCCCACACTCTGCGCCGGCTGCGGACACCGCGCAGCCTACTACGCCATCAGCCAGACTTTCCCCCGGGGGATCTTTCCCGGCGACATCGGCTGCTACACGCTGGGGATGAACCTGGGGGCGGTGGACACGGTGCACTGCATGGGGGCGGGGATCAGCCAGGCGGCGGGTTTCTATCACGCCTACGCCCAGGACGGGACGGCGTGTCCCACCATCGTGGCCACCATCGGCGACTCGACGTTCTTTCATTCCGGCATCCCGGCCTTGGTGAACGCCGCCTCCCAGCAGGCGCGCATCATCGTCGTCATCCTCGACAACGGCACCACGGCGATGACCGGCCACCAGCCCACGCCCCAGCTCGGCGTCACCGCGACGGGCGCGCCCGCTCGGCCGGTGTCCATCCGGGATCTCGTCCGCGCGTCGGGCGTGGCCTTTCTCCGGGAGGCGGACGCCTACGACGTCGAAACCTTCACCGCCCTCCTCCGGGAGGCGGATCGGTATTGCCGCGGCGACGACGGGGGGGTTGCCGTCATCATCGCCTCCTCTCCGTGTGTGCTCTCCGGCGAGTCCAGGGCGGCCGGGACCGCCCAGGCCGTGCGCGTGACCGAGGAGTGTACCGGGTGCCGGGAATGCCTCGACATGTTCGAGTGCCCGGCCCTGGTCTGGGACGACGCGCGGCGTACGGTCGGCATCGGCCGCGCCGCCTGTCACCAGTGCGGGGTCTGTCTCCAGGTCTGCCCGACGGGGGCCATCGTCGCAGACGCCGGGGGGGCGGAATGAGGCAGCGGATTATCATCAGCGGCCGGGGAGGTCAAGGGGTCCTCACCCTGACGCGGGTGGTGGCCGAGGCGGCCGCCCTGGCGGGGCACGAGGTCATCACCACGGAAACGCACGGCATGGCCCAGCGGGGCGGGGCGGTCCTCTCCACGATCAAGGTCGGCGCGTTCCATGGTCCGCTCATCGCCCCGGGGGAGGCGGAGGTCGGCCTCTTTCTCCACGCGGACAATCTGCCGGTGCACGGCCACTACCTGCGGCCCGGAGGTGCCGTCGTCGTCAACGGGTGCGCCGCCCCCGGGCACGACGCCGTGGATGCGGACCGGCTTGCCGGCCTGGCCGGGCAGCCCAGGGGCGCCAACCTCGCCCTGCTGGGCTACGCGGCCGGCAAGGGGTTCCTGTTCGGGGCCCCCGACCTTTTCGAGGAGACCATCCGACAGACCACGCCGGCGAAGTACCTCGAGGGGAACCTCGGCGCCTTCCGGGCCGGCCTCGGGGCATCGCGATGACGGCGCCGGCTGCTGCCGTCGCCTACGCCGGGCGGCATCGCACCGGCCTCACGATCCTGGGCGTCTCCCTGGCCCTGGCGCTGGTCCCCTTCGTCCTCCTGAACCCGTGGAGACTGGGGATCCTGAACCTCATCGCCCTCCACGCCATCGCGGCACTGGGTCTGAATCTCTTCATCGGCTACGCGGGGCAGATCTCGCTGGGGCACGCCGCCTTCTTTGGCCTGGGCGCGTACGGGTCGGCCATCCTCACGACGGCGGGCGGGACGCCGCCCTGGGCGGCCCTCCCGCTGACTGCGGCGGGCGTGGCACTGACCGCCCTGGTCGTCGGCATCCCGACGCTCAAGCTCTCGGGCCATTACCTGGCCATGGCCACGCTGGGCTTCAACATCGTGGTCCACCACGCCTTCGTCCAGTGGGATGGCCTCACCGGCGGCCCCAGCGGACTGACCGGCATCCCGGCGTTCGGGCTCCTGGGCCTGGTGATCCAGGGTGAGGTGCCGCACTACTATCTGCTCTGGGGGACGGCCATGGTGGCGCTGACGCTGGCGGTCAACTTCGTCCGGAGCGGCGTGGGGCGTGGCCTCGCCGCCCTGGCGGCGGACGAGGTGGCCGCCGCGGCCATGGGGGTCGATGTCCGCCGCGGGAAGATCGCGGTGTTCACCATCTCGGCGGTTTTCGCCTCGGTGGGGGGAAGCCTCTTCGCCCATTACCTGGGCACCATCACCCCGGACACGTTCGGCATCTTCGCCTCGATCGACCTCGTGATCATGGTGGTCGTCGGCGGGCTGGGATCCCTGTGGGGCAGCCTTGCCGGGGCTGCCTTCGTCACGGTCCTGCCCCATCTGCTGGGACCCCTGGAAGGGTACAAGGACATCCTCCACGGCTTGCTGGTCGTGGCCGTGCTCCTGATCCTCCCCCGGGGGCTCCTGACCGGCCTGGCGGACCTGGCGAAGACGTACCTGGCCCGTCGCTGGTCCGCCATAACCAGCCGGCCAGTCTGAGGACCGCGAGTGATGGCCGACGCCTCCGTGCGGTGGGCCCTGGAGACCGTGGGGGTGACGAAGCACTTCGGCGGCCTTCCGGCGCTGCACGAAGTGGGATTCGCGGCGGAGCGGGGGAAGGTGACGGCGCTCATCGGCCCCAACGGCGCGGGCAAGACGACCTTCATCAACTGCTTGACCGGGCTCCTCCGGGCGGATCGAGGATCGATGGTTTTTGATGGCCACGAACTGTCGGGTCTGCCTCCGCACCGGATCGCCCGGTTGGGAATCGCCCGCACCTTCCAGAACCTGCGTCTCTTTGCGGCCCTGTCGGTCCTGGACAACGTGCTGTGCGGGTTGTCGGCCCAGGCCGGAGATTCGTTCGCGGAAGCCTTCGTCCGAACGCCGGCGCTACGGCACCGCGAGCGACGACTCCGGCTCGCCGCCCTGGAGGCGCTGGACACTTTCGGGCTGGCGGATCGCGCCGCCGTCCCCGCCGACTCGCTGTCCTACGGCGAGAAGAAGCGGCTGGACCTGGCGCGGGCGTTTGTCTCGAACCCCAGGCTGGTGCTCTTGGACGAACCGGTGGCCGGGCTCAATCCGGACGAGACCGAGAGGGTGGGGGCGCTCGTTCGTCAGATGCGGCGTGGGGGCACCACGCTGCTCTTGGTGGAGCACGACATGGATCTCGTGATGTCGGTCTCCGACCGCGTGGTCGTGCTGGACGGCGGGCGGCGGATCGCCGAGGGGGCGCCCGAGGACGTGCGGCGAA
>JBFYZE010000023.1:0-8740 GCA_041309665.1 Gemmatimonadales bacterium
AGATCGTGTACTGGGCGGTGGAATAGTCGGTGGCGGCGTCGAAGTAGCCGCCCTGGACGAGGACCTTCATCCAGGGGTTGGCCTGCATGGCGGAGCGGAGCATCTCGGCGGTGTTCGCGCCTTCGTCGCGGGTCCAGGGCCTCACCGGTCCCCAGATGTTGTACGTCAGGTCCGGGTTGTACTTCAGCTCCTGGCGCAGGTAGAGGTTCACCGCGTTGGCGAACGGACCGTCCCAGTCGGCCATGGCGGGGTCGTACTCGGGGCGCTCACCCGCCGCGTCCCTGTCCACGCCCACGTAGCGCGAGTCGAGCCTCCCCACGGTGAGCCTCTGGTCGCGCAGCAGCTCCTTCCAGAAGCGCTGGCTGTCGATGCGCAGGTTCGCCGCCATCACGAAGTCCGTGTCCAGCCCCAGGTACCGGGCCACCCGCTCCGCCATCCGGGCGCGGTCGGCGTCGGAGAGGCGGTCGCCGAGGACCAGCGCGTGGAGGTAGTCGCCCAGGGCGAAGGCCTCCACCTCGTCGAGGAACGCGCGCAGCGGCTTGGACTGCAGGTCGGCGGGGAGCTGCTTGTGGTACCAGGCGGTGGCGGCCCTCTGCGGCAGGGCCGTGGCGAAGGCGACGTCCGGCCCGGGCACGCCGTCCAGGCCGGTCATGGAGACCAGGATGACGCCGTTGAGGTAGATCTGGTGCACGTCGGCCAGGTGTCCGGCGAGCCCCGAGGCCCGCGTCGTGCCGTAGCTCTCGCCGATGACGAACTTGGGCGAGGCCCAGCGGTTCTTCCGAACGGTGAACAGGCGGATGAACTCCGCCACCGACTGGATGTCGGTGAGCGTTCCGTGGTACTTGTGCTCGGGCTGGCCCTCCTCCATGCGGCTGAACCCCGTGGCCACGGGGTCGATGTAGACGATGTCGGCCACGTCGAGAATGGACTCCGGGTTGTCCTCCAGCCCCACCGGCGGCCTGAGCGCGAACCCGTTGTCGTCGTAGCTCACGCGCCGGGGTCCGGTGTACCCCATGTGCATCCACACCGAGGCCGTGCCCGGCCCTCCGTTGAAGGAGAACACCATGGGGCGGACGGTCCCCGCGGGCACGTCGGTGCGGGCGTAGTAGACGTAGAAGATCGCGGCCATGACCTTCCCGTTCTCGCGGATCGGGAGCGTCCCGGCCTCGGCGGAGTAGCGGACCTGCTGGCCGCGGATGGTGATGGCGTGCTGGGTCACCACGGGCTCGTCGGGAAGGAGCGCGAGCTCCTGGGCGGCGCCCAGCACAGGGGCGGCCGCCACGAGGAGGAGGGCCGCGAGGGTCGGGCGAAGGGAACGGCGGGACTCGTGTGCGTGCGTCGTCATGGGTTACACTCCTCTCGTCACGTACTTGCGGATGGCGGCGGCGGCGCGCTCCACGTCCTCGGGGGTGTTGTAGAAGTGGGGCGAGAAGCGGATCCCGGGGCGGTCGCTCCCGCCACGGGAGGCGGCGACGATCCCCTCCGACTCCAGGGCAGCCAGGGTCTTGGCGGGATCCAGTCCGGCGGGGTCGAAGGTGATGACGGCGCCCCGCTGGTGCGGGTCGGCCGGCGTGAACATGCGCACGCCGGGGATGCGGACGATCTCGTCGAAGAGGGCGGTGGTCAGCTCCTTGCTCCGCGCTTCGATGGCGGCCTGCCCCAGGGTGGCCAGCCACTCGAGCTGCCGTCCGAAGGCGCGGATGGCAGGGTCGTCCCGCTGGCCCAGCCCCTCGTGCCGGGCGGCGAGCGGCGGGCGGCCCGGGTAGGCGCTGACCACGGTGGGCCAGAACCGGTCCTGGGAGCGGCGGTTCACGTACAGCACCCCCGTCTCCTTGGGGCCGCAGGGCCACTTGTGGGCGCTCCCGGAATAGAAGTCGGGCTGCATCACGGACAGGTCCACGTCCAGGAAGCCGATGCTCTGGGCCCCGTCCACCAGCGTGAGCGCGCCCCGCTCGTGGGCCATGCGGCAGAGCTCGGCGGCGGGAAGAAGCTCCCCGATGGTGTTCGTCACGTGGCTGAACCCCACCACCTTCGTGCGCGGCGTCATCGCCCGGCGGAACGCCTCCACGATGCCCTCGGGCCCCACACCGGGGACGTAGGGAAGCTCCACCACGCTGTAGCCCCAGCGCTTCGCCTTCTCCTTCCACGCCACGTTGTTGCTGGGATGGTTGTCGGCGTGGATGAGCACCTCGTCTCCGGGCCCCAGGTCGAGGCCGCTGGAGACCCAGTTGTTCGCCTCGCTGGTGTTGCGCGTGACGAGGATCTCCTCGGGGGAGACGTGCAGGTGAGCCGCCAACAGCTCCCTCGTCCGCTCCTTCACGTCGTGCATCTCGTTGCGGAACGATGGGACCGGCGCGCTGTCGAGACGCTCCTCGTCCTCCTGCATGGAGCGCAGGACGCCCAGGGGCGCCGGACAGAGGTTCGCGGCGTTGAGGACCGCCACCCCGGGCGGCATGAGGAACGCGGCCCTCACCTCGGCCCAGTCCACCGGAGCGCCGGGGCGGGGCCGCCACCGCGGCTGTGACTCGCCGGCCGCGCTCGGAATCGCTCCGGCCACGTCCTCGGGCAGGAGGTCCCGGAGTGCCGGATGCCCAAGGAGGGCCGCGGAGCCTCCCGCGGCGAAGAGACGGGCGAACGCGCGGCGGTCCAGGGACGAGGGAGTCATGGCGGCCTCCGGGGTTGGGCGATGGCTGAGCGTACCTCGGCCCGCCCCGGGGAGCAACATCACACCGCCCCCGGCAGCACCTCCGCGAGCCGTTCGGGCTCGTTCAGCGTGATCGTGAACCCGGCGTCCCCGCCAGGTGGGACTCCAACTGCTCCGTCAGGTCCTCCAGGACGCCGGCGGGAGCCCGACCCGGAAGCAGGTTGTCCAGCTCGAAGGGATCGGCGGCGAGGTCGTACAGCTCGTCCATGCCCTCCAGCTCCTCGTACCGGATGTACTTCCAGCGCTCGGTGCGGAGGCCCTTGTACCCCATGCCCTGGAGCCGCGGGAACTCGGTGTCGGAGTAGTACTCGATGAGCAGGCTGTCTCGGACGTGGTCCGCGTCGCCTCCCAGCACGCCCACGAGGGACGTGCCGTCCACGTCCCCGGGGACCAGGGCGCCGCCGAGCTCCAGCATCGTAGGCGCCACATCCACGTTGCTCGCCAGCGCTCCGGGAGTCGACCCGGCGGGGATCAGCGTGGGGTAGCGCACCAGGAGCGGGATGTGCGTGCTGGGGTCGTAGGCCAGGCGGCGCTCCTGCGCCAACCCGAACTCGCCGTAGAAGAAGCCCTGGTCGCTGGTGACCACGAAGACCGTGTCGTCGAGGACCCCCTTGGCTTCCAGCGCTCTCAGGAGCCGGCCGATCCCCCGATCCACGGCGCTGAGCATGCGTAGCCGGCCGAGGACCACGTCGTCGGGCAGGCCGCCCGCGGGGCTCCTGGGATCGTCGGCGTCCACCGGGCGCGCGAGCGCCGGCTTCCCTGTGGTCGGCGCCCGCCAGCTGGGGCTCCGCGGGAGCCGGGCGCCTTCGTACAGCCGCTCGTCCCCGGGCGCCGGCGGGAAGGTGCGCACGTAGTTCGGGAAGATCTCCGGGTGCGTCGCCTTGTGGGCGACGAAGGCCAGGAAGGGCTTCTCCTCGGGAGCGGCCTCGATGAAGGACACCGCGTGGTCGGTGAGGATGTCGGTCACGTACCCCGAGCCCTTCGCCGCGCCGCCGTCGATGTTCATGTCGGGATCGAAGTACTGGCCCTGACCGACGAAGCTCACCCAGCGGTCGAAGCCGGGGCGGGGCGAGTCGTCCCGGCCGCTCATGTGCCATTTCCCGAAGAAGCCGGTGTGATACCCGGCATCGTGGAGGAGCTTCGGGAACGTGACGATGCGGTGGCTCTGCTCGCCCCTCTCGGTGTTGTCGGTGATGCCGTTGCGGAGCGGGTACTGCCCGGTGAGGAAGACGGCACGGCTGGGGGAGCACAGCGGCGCGGAGGTGAAGAAGCGCCGGAAGGATGCTCCCTCTCGTGCGATGCGGGCCACGTTGGGAAGGTGGGCGAAGGGATGATCCACGAGGTCGTCGTAGCGGACGTCGTCGAGCAGCACGAACACGACGTTCGGGCGTCGTCCGAACGGGGCGGCGCTCAGGTCGCGCCACCCCAAGCCGGCGCACGCGGCGCACGCCATCCCCCCGAGCCCGAGGCTGCGTGCCAGGAACTGCCTCCGCTGGATTGCCGTGGGCTCCGACGGGGTCGTCATGGGTGCCTCCTCGGGTCTGCGTAGTCGATCCCGTCCGCTTCCGTCGTCACCGTCGTGCCCGCCTCTCCGGCCAGGATCCGGTCCAGGTCGGCCAACGCACCGATGTACGCGCGCCTTCCCGTGGCCAGGGCGAAGCGGCACGCCGCCTCCACCTTGGGGCCCATGGAGCCTGCCGCGAAGCCCAGGGCGCGCAGCGCCCGGGGCGACGCCCGGCGGATCGGCCGCTGCTCGGGCGTGCCCCATCCCGCCAGCACCGCGTCGGCGTCGGTGAGCATGACGAAGGCGTCGGCGCCGAGCTCCCTGGCGAGGAGCTCGGAGGCCAGGTCCTTGTCGATGACGCACTCGATGCCCATGAGCTTCCGGTCCGCCCGGGGGTCGTACATGGTGGGGATCCCACCCCCGCCCGCGGCGATGACGATGGTGCCGTGCTCGAGGAGCCACTTGATGGGGCGGAGCTCGAAGATCCGCTTGGGCTCGGGCGAGGGCACCACGCGCCGCCACGCGTCCTCCTCCTCCTGGCGGAACGTCCACCCCTTCTCCGCAGCGAGCCGGTCCGCTTCCGCCTTCGGATAGACCGGCCCGATGTACTTGGTGGGGTCGGCGAACGCCGGGTCGGAGGGATCCACCTCGATCATGGTGAGGAGGGTGGCGAAGGGGCGCTCGAAGGGGAGCAGGTTCCCCAGCTCCTGCTCGATCATGTACCCGATCATTCCCTCGGTCTGGGCCCCCAGCACGTCGAAGGTCTCCGACCCGCCGAACACGGCCTGCTGGAGGGCGAGGAGCCCCACCTGGGGCCCGTTGCCGTGGGTCACCACGAGCTGGTGCGCGGCGGCGATGGGCGCCAGCGCCACGCACGCGGCGCGCACGTTGGCGCGCTGGTTCTCGGGGGTGAGGGGCTCCCCACGGCGGAGGAGGGCGTTCCCGCCCAGGGCGGTGACGATGAGCATGGGGTGGCTGCGTTGGGGCGATGGCGGGGTGTCGCGGGCACGATGAGGTTCCCGCAGTGAATACGATCTCCACGGACGTAGGGGCTCGGCAAGCCCGCAGCCCGCGCGTCGGCGGCCCGGCCACGCGTCTTCGCAGGCCCGTCGTCGCCCCGGCTCGTCCGTGCCCCCGCCGTTCTACCGGCGCCTCGCCCCCCGCCGTCCCAGCCGGAGCATGAGGAGCCCGAACGCCAGAAGGACGGCGCCCCAGATGAGATTGACGTTCAGGCCCAACGAGCGCCGGTAGATGTCCGAGTCCACCGTGAGGAGGCCCCATCCGACCAGGAGAGCGCCCAGGATGGCGAACATGAGCCCGATGGGGGTGCGGATGTCGAAGCCCATGGCTCCTCCTACCAGAAGACGACGTTGAGGGCGACGGCCAGCACCAGGACCAGGGCGCCCAGGCCCGCGGGCGTCTTCCACCAGGGAAGGTGCTCCTCCCGGATGCGCGGCGTCAGCGACCAGACCAGCCCCGTCAGGTCCTCGTCGGTCTTCCTCTGGGCCGTGGCCAGCGAGATCACGATCGTGGCCCCGAAGCACACCGACCAGGCCCAGATGGCGGTCCAGAAGTTCTGCGCCATCTCGCTGGTGTAGAGGTGCACCGGGGCGGCGGCGAGCCACCCGCCCTTGATGCCCGCCGCGGCCCCGACGGGGAGCGTGAGGCCGTGGTGCAGGGCGGCGGCCACGGTGCCGGACACCAGCCCGAAGAACGCCCCGTGCCCGGTGGCGCGCCTCCAGAACATCCCCAGCAGGAAGGTGGCGAAGAGCGGCGCGTTCACGAACGCGAACACGAGCTGGAGGAAGTCCATGATGTTGTTGAAGCGCGTGGCCAGGTACGCCGTGCCCACCGAGGCCAGGATCCCGAACACCGTGGTCATGCGCCCCACCTGGAGCAGGTGCGCGTCCGAGGCGTCCTTCTTCACGTAGCTCTGGTAGATGTCGTACGTCCACACCGTGTTGAACGCGGTCACGTTCCCCGCCATCCCCGACATGAACGACGCCATGAGCGCGGTCAGCCCCAGCCCCAGGATCCCCGGCGGGAAGTAGTGGGCCAGCATCTGGGGGATGACCATCGTGTAGTCCCAGCTCCCGTCCGCCATCTGGGGCAACGTGAACGTGCCGTCGGCATAGGTGAGGCCTATGGCGATCATCCCCGGGACGATGATCAGGAAGGGGAAGAGCATCTTCGGCACGGCGGCGATGAGCGGCGTGCGCCGCGCCGCGGCCATGGAGTCGGCGGCCATGGCCCGCTGCACCACCAGGAAGTCGGTGCACCAGTACCCGAACGAGAGCACGAAGCCGAGCCCCATGGCCATGCCGAACCACTCCACACCCATGGGGTTCGCCGCGGGGCTCCCCATGGTGGCCCAGGAGTGGCTCCACGCGCCCGCCTCGTAGCCGTTGGCCAACGCCACGGTATCCAGCTTCCCCACCAGTCCCGACCAGCCCCCCACGTCCCTGAGCCCCAGGTACACCAGGGGCGCGAACCCCAGCACGATGAGGAAGAACTGGAGCACCTCGTTGTAGATGGCAGAGGTGAGGCCGCCGAGGACGATGTAGGCCAGCACGACGAGCGCGGACAGGAGCAGCGACACGTCGAAGTCCCAGCCGAGGAGCAGCTCCAGGAGCTTGGCCAGGGCGTACATGGAGATCCCCGAGCTGAACACCGTCATCGTCGCGAAGGAGACGGCGTTGAACGCCCGCGTCTTCTCGTCGAAGCGGAGCTTCAGGTACTCCGGCACCGAGCGCGCCCGGGAGCCGTAGTAGAACGGCATCATGAAGACGCCCACGAAGACCATCGCCGGGATGGCGCCCACCCAGTAGAAGTGGCTGGTGGCGATCCCGTACTTCGCCCCCGACGCCGCCATCCCGATCATCTCCTGGGCGCCCAGGTTCGCGGAGAGGAACGCCAGTCCCGCGATCCAGGCGGGGATGGAGCGGCCGGAGATGAAGAAGTCCTCGCTGGTCTTCGTGTAGCGCTTCAGCGTCCACCCGATCCCCAGCACGAAGAGGAAGTAGACGAGGAGGATGACGTAGTCGATGGCGCCGAGCTGGATGCCTTCGGTCATGCGTCAGCCTCCGGGCCGCCTGGGGGCCCACTCGAGGATCCCGCGATGGCGGCACGGTAGGGGGACGCCGGGGGGGGCGGCAAGGAAGGGCGGCGCTCAGACCACGCGCCACCAGGGCGCGGCGAGGATCCGCGGGCCGACCCACTCGATCTCCTCTCCCGCGTGGAGGAGGAGGCATCCGGTGACCGAGTCCCCGTACTCCTCGCGGAACGTCCGTAGATGCTTCGCGTCGGAAAGCCGGGGGCGGGCCGTGGACTTGACCTCGATTCCGAGGAGCTGCGAGCCCCGCTCCACCACGAAGTCCACATCCTCACCGGTGGCCGTCCGCCAGTAGAACAGCTCCGGACGGTCGAGCACGCTCGCGTCCCGCCATGCCAGGAGATCGGACAGGACGAGGTTCTCCAGGTGGGCGCCGCCAGGCGCGGCCAGCCCGGCGAGCCGCAGCGCGAGCCCGGTGTCTGACCAGTACGCCTTCGGCGTCTTGATCAACCGCTTCGTCCGGTTCGCGGCGTAGGCCGGAAGGGGGACGAGCTGGTACGACGCCTCCAACAAGTTCAGCCAACGCCGTACGGTGGGCTGTGCAACCTGGGTGTCGCGCCCCAGCTCCGTCTGGTTCACGAGCTGCCCCAACCTGAGGCACGCGGCCGCCATGAGCCGGCGGAAGTCGACGAGGTTGTCGATGGACGAGAGATCCTGCAGATCGCGCTCCAGGTACGTCCGGATGTAGCCGTCGAACCAGATGGCTCGATCCGCCGGATCGTCGTATTCGACGGCAGGGACCGGGTAGCCACCTCCGCTCGCCACCGCGCGCCAGTCCTCAGGCGCCGGATCCGGGCCGGCCAGGATCTCGGGCCAGTCCTCGCACGGATGGTCGAGCAGCTCCGACCAGAGTCCAGCCCGTCCCTGACCCAGCCGCTCGCGTCGGGTCATGGGCCAGAGCGTCAGGTGCGCGGCGCGGCCCGCCAGCGACTCCGAGACGGACCGCATGAGGAGGAGGTTGGCGGATCCGGTGAGGACATAGCGTCCGGGGCGCCGGTCCCGGTCCACCGCCCGCTTCACGGCGAGCAAGAGGTCGGGCACCCGCTGGACGTCGTCCAGCACCAAGGACCCCGGTCGCTCCACGAGCTCGTCCGGCGTTCTCTCGGCCTGAGCCCGTACGTCGAGGTCGTCCAGGGTCTGGTACGCACGCCGGCCCCCCAGCAGATCCCTGACCAGCGTGCTCTTCCCTGTCTGCCTCGCTCCGGTGACGACCACGACCGGCATCGTGCGGGCCACGCGTTGGGCCGCGCCGGTGAGGAGTCGTGGAAGAGGGGCGTTCGCCATGATGTGCATGATAATCATTCACGACGCGAATTCCCATGGGAATCGAGGGTCCGGGCGCGACCGGCTCGTCCTTGTCGTGGTCGGGCGCCGCACGCATGATCCCACGGCTTCCTGCCCACTCCCTGTCCGCTCCGGA
>JBFYZE010000024.1:0-21205 GCA_041309665.1 Gemmatimonadales bacterium
CGTCCACCTGGAGGTGGATCTGCTCCTCGAAGTCGCAGTACTCGACCATGCCCGCCATCTCCACCACCCGCCGGAGCTGCAGCTCCCCCCAGCGTCCACGGCCCTGCGGGCGCCTGAGCGCCGTGACGAGCCGCGAGGTCTCGTGCTGGATGCGGGCCCCGTCCTCGGACAGCCGACGCAGCTGGGAGGCGAGTTCCGTCTGCGCCTGGAGACGCGACTGCTCGACCGCCGCCAGCTTCTCGTCCACCTTCTTGAGCGACTCCCCGATGGGCCGCACCAGCTCGCCGATGGCCCGCTGCCGGGCCTCGAGCTCCGCGTCCCCGGCGGTGCGCGCCTCCCGGAGCCGCGCCTCCGCCAGCTGGAGGAAGCTCTGGCTGTTCTGCTGGAAGACCTCCGCGCTCACGCTGGAGAACGCCTCCCGGAGCCGGCTCTCGGCCACGTCCAGGATCTGCTGCTTCTCGGCGTTGCCTTCGCGCAGCATGCGCTCACGCTCGATTGCGGACTCCCGCTCGCTCTTCAGCTGAGCCTCCAGCGCTGCGGAGCGGCGGGAGGCGAACAGCCATCCCAGAACAAGGCCGGACGCGATGGCCAGAACGGCGGTGAGGATGACGGCGACGGAGGTGCTCATGGGTCCGGGCGCGTGGAGTGGCGGTGGCCTCGGGCGTAACGGTAGCGCACGGGTGTGACGGAGGAAACCGACCTCGTCGTCTCACTTCGACCCGGAGGGCGTCAGAACCCCTGTCCGGGTGGCGTAGCCGCGTTGGGCTTCAGGTGGATCTTCCCGTGGGCGTAGTCGAAGATCACGTCGAACCGGCTCAGCAGCCCGTTGCCGACGACGGCGTCCGCCCCCTCCTGCTTCGACCGGACCGCCGCCGGGGTCACCATCACCGCCACGTCCTCCAGCGTGAATGGGCCGACGACCACCCGCGACAGGCGTCCCTCCTTCCCGTAGATGTCGCCGCTGAGGCCGCGCCCGATCAGCTTCTCCCCGCTGCCGGCAGGCACCCTGAACGCGTTGGTCTCCCGCTCGAGCAACTCCAGCGACTCGCCCGAGGCGCAGTCGATGTACGTGGCGAGGACCACGGGCGTCTCGTCGGCCGTGGCCACGCGGAGGTCCATCCAGGGGACGCGGTTGTCCTTGAAGTAGAGGTCCACGGACGCCCACCCTGCCTCGGGCGAGAACGTCTCGGCCTCCCACAGCCGCATCCGGCCCGCGGCGTGGTCGATCTCCGCCGCGTAGTGGCCGAGCAGCGAATGGCCGATCACCCCGTCGGTGGGGAACCCCCGGTAGATGCCCGACGTCAGGATCGTCACCGAGTGCCCATCCAGGCTCAGGGACCCGACGGAGAACCCCCCCGCCGGATCGTGGAGCGCTCCGGAGGCCGCTCCCTGCCCCGCACCGCCGATCTGGGCCTGGGCCAAGCGCGGGAACCGGGTCAGATCCAGCTTCGCCGTGTCGAACACGAGCACGCCGTCGTACGGCATGCCGCTGTCAAGGATGAGGCGGAGGGCGGACCCGCCCACCGTCACGGGGACGATGGTCTTGTTGTACGCGAGCTCGATGGGGATCTCGGCGACGAGGCGGTTCTGGGTGTGGGCCGGGACGTGTGCGAGAAGGAGCGCGATGCCGGCAACGGCTGCCGCGCGGCGGATGTTCATGATCTTCGGGCCTCTCTGCGGGCCATGCCCCGGGCTCACCCGGTGGAGCTGGGCCGATCGGAGCTGAAGAAGTGATGCGTGATCACCCAAGCTCCGTCGGACCTCTTCTGTAGGATGTGGATGCCCCTGCCGGAATCCGATACGAGATCGGCCGCGCCCAGCGGCGCGATCGACAGGGAGTACGACATCTTCACGTACGCCAGGTCGCCGCATCCGACGATGGACTCCACCGTCTGCGCGTAGCTCTTGAACGTCAGCTCCTCCCACGCCTTCTGCCACTCCCGGACCTGGCTCTTCCCGACGATGTCCGGCTGGTTCGGGGCCATCAGCACGATGCCGTCGTCGAGGAGCGCGGCCATCGCCTCGAAGTCGGACGACTGGACGTGCCGCTCGTATTCGGCCTCCAGGTCCTGGATCCATGCGACATCTTCATCGGTGAGCGTGCACCCCGCACCCGCGGCAACCCGCGTCGAGTCGGGTGTGGAGCAGCCGACAAGCGCGCCGGAGAGCAGGGTCAACAGGGCCGCCAGGCCCGTTCGCGGACGGCCTCTTGCATGGATCATGATCGGACCTCCTTCAGCGACGTGCTCAGCCCGGGCTCCGGAACGGCCGGCCGGTCCAGACACCCCGAGACGCCAAAGGGCTCCGAGCGGTAGACCATCCGCACGGAGCCCTCGGGCGTTTTAGCACGTTGATCACCCGGATGCAATCGCCGGAAAGGGCCGGGACACGCGACACGCGTGCAACGCCAATATGCGTCGTAGGTGCTCGGATGGCCAGGAATTCCTTCGCGGGGCGCGCCTCCGCCTCAGCTCCCCAACGCCGACACCGGATCCACCGCCGTGGCCTTCCGCGCCGGGAGCATGCACGCCGCCAGTCCCACGAGCGCGAGCAGCGCCGCCACCGTCGCCATGACGAGGGGGTCCGCCGCCTCGATGCCGAAGAGCACCGACTGGATGTAGCGCGTCAGGATGAGCGCAACCGCGATGCCCACCACCAGCCCCACCGCAGTCACGCGCATTCCCTGAACCACGACGCTCTTGAAGACGTCCTCAGGGGCGCTCCCCATGGCCATGCGGATCCCGATCTCCTTGCGCCGCTGGCTCACCGAATAGGCCAGGGACCCGTAGATCCCCACCACGGCCAGGAAGAGGGCCACGCCGGCGAAGACCCCCAGCAGCATGAGGGGCACCTTCCTGCCCTGGAGCGAGTCATCGACGCGGTGCGCCATGGTCTCGGTGCCGTAGAGCGGCAGCTCTGAATCCATGCGCGCCAACACGTCGCGGAGCGCCGGCGTGACGGCTGCGGGCTCGGTGGCCGTGCGCACCACGAGCGACTGCGTCCCCGGGACCTGCTGCCGGTATGGGAAGTAGTAGGCACCGAAGTGCTCGGAGGCGGGCGTGGTGAGCTCGTTCTGCTTGATGGTCCGCACCACCCCGACGATGGTGTACAGGTTGTCGGCGCCGATGCTGTCGGTGACGAGACCCTGGCCGTCGACCATGCGCTCGCCCACCGGACTCCGGTCGGGCCAGTACCGCCGCGCCAGCCATTCGTCCACGATCATCACGTTGGGCACGTCGGGCCCGTCGGCGTCGGTGAACTCGCGGCCTTCCAGGAGCTGGATCCCCATGGCCGCGAAGTACTCCGGCCCGATGACGCTCTGGTAGGGGGAGAGCACCGACTCGCCCGGAGGCGGCACGTACCCTTCGGGGATCATGACGCTGCTCGAGTTGTTCCCCGAGAACGGGAGCAGGGTCGTGGCGCTGGCCGCCTCCACGCCCGGCAGCGCTCGGACCTGCCCGAGGAGCCCGTCCCAGAACTGGCGCCGCTCCTCGTCGTCCCGGTAGCGGACGGAGGGGAGCGAGACCAGGCCGCTCATGACGCGGTCGGGCTCGAACCCCGGGTCCACCGAGAGCGCGGCGCGGAAGCTCATGAGCAGGAGGCCGGCGCCGATGAGAAGGACGAACGCCAGCGCCACCTGGCTGGTGACCAGGGCGTTCCTGACCCAGACCGCCCTGTGGCTCGCCGTCCCGGTGCGCCCTTCGGTGCGGAACACGGGCGTGAGATCCCCGCGCATGATCTGCGCCAGCGGAATGGCGCCGAAGAGGACCCCGGCCCCCACGGCCAACGCCGCCGTGAACGCCAACACCGGCCCGTCGATGCTGATCGCCGTCCCTCGGGGGAGCTCCGCCGCACCCATCCCCAGGAGGAGCTTCAGGCCCAGAGCGCCCAATCCCACGCCGAGGGACCCGCCCACGACCCCCATGACCACGGATTCGGTCAGAAGCTGGCGGGCCACTCGGGCACGGGGCGCCCCCAGCGCCAGCTTGGTGGCCACCTCGCCGACGCGGCTCTGCGCCCGGGCCAACATGAGGTTGGCGATGTTCACGCATCCGATGAGCAGCACCAGCGCGACACCGCCCCACAGCAGGTAGAGCGCGGGCTTCGCGTCCCGAATGAGATCCTCCTGAGCGCCCACCACAACCGTCCGGTAGCCTGCGTCCTCCAGGATCTGCTTGGCGTTTGGAAGGGGCCACTGCTCGATGAGCGACCGGTTGAGCGCGTCGTTCTGCGCCACGGCCTGCTCGAGGGTCGCGCCGGGAGCAAGGCGGGCGAGCATGCTGAAGCTGTTGCTGTGCCAGTTGTCGATCAGGTGGTCGCTGTCGGTGAATCCGATGGGCAGCACGAAGCGCGCATCCTCGATGCCGGGCATGAGAAAGTCCGGCGCGAGCACGCCCACCACCTCGTAGGGGCGCCCGCCGATGCGCATGTCACGGCCCACCACCTGCGGGTCGGCCCCAAAGGCTTCGCGCCAGTATGAGTCCGTGAGAATCACCTTGAACTGATTGCCGTCCACCATCTCGTCCTCCGTGAACGCACGCCCCAACCCCGGCTCCACGCGGAGCAAGGGAAAGAGCGAGGGCGTCACGCGCAGCGAAGTGACCCGTGCCGGCGACCCGGCCTCACCCACGGTGCTCCCGGACTGCTGGAAGATCGCCACCTCCTCGAACGCAGGGACGTTCTCCCGCCGCTGGAAGAAGTCCACGGTTCCGTTGGCGCCCCGTCCAGCGCCGGCGGCCGGGTAGCTGTTGTAGAGCGTCACCAAGCGGTCGGGCTCGTCGAACGGGAGGGGCTCGAGAAGCACCGTGTGGATCACGCTGTAGATCGCGACGTTGGCGCCGATGCACACGGCCAGGGTGAGAAGCACCGTGGCAGCGAACGTGCGCTCCTTCAGGAGCACCTTCAGGCCGAACCGGACGTCGCGGATCAGGGTCTCCATGGCGCTCACCCTCACGAGGACAGAGAGCCGGATGGCTCCACCGTGCGCGGAGCGCCGGCCCCGCAGTCCCTGACGGGGACACACCGGGGGCGGTTTCAGGCGCATCCCGGGCGCCGGCCCCTCCGCACGGCCCCTCCGCATGGCGCATCCGGCCGCCGCCGCGGTACTGTCATCCCGGCGGGGCCGCGCATTCCAGCGCCCTCAGGGCTCCGCCTCCACTCCGGGCCGGAGGCCCCATGTCCATCTCCCGCCGCTCCTTCGTGGCCGGCCTGGCCGCGGCGTCGCTCGCGCCTCGCCGCCTCGCCGCCGCTGCGACCGACGACGCACCGACGCACCCGTCCGCCGCCCCGGCTCCGGGCTCGTCACCCGCCCCACCCCAGATGTCCGACCGCTTCGATCCCTGGTTGGAGGTGGACGCCCCGGCGGTGCTGGAGAACGCCGCCACCCTGGCCCGGCTCTCCGGCGGGCGCCCCATCCTGGCCGTGGTGAAGAACAACGCCTACGGGCTGGGCTACGCCAACGCCGTGCGCATCCTGGACCGCTCCCCCCACGTGGAGGGGTTCGCGGTGGTGAAGACGGCCGAGGCGCATACCCTGCGCGATGCGGGGGTGACCAAGCCGGTCCTCCTCATGGCGCTCTACGAGGAGGCCGACGGCGCCGACCTGGTGCGCCGCGACATCCTGCTCGCCCCGTGCACCGACGACGGCGTGCAACGGGCCCTCCGCGCCGCCCGGGCCGCCGGGCGCCGGGCCGGCATCCATTTCTACGTGGACACGGGGCTGGGGCGCATGGGCGTCCCCGCCCACCGCGCCCTCCCCTGGATGCTGGAGGCGCAGAGCGCCCCGGAGCTTCGCGTGGAGGGGACGTTCATGACGTTCACCGAGGACGACGACTTCGACCGCGAGCAGCTCCGGCGCTTCCGGGAGCTGACCACGGCGGCGGCGGCTCGGGGGCTGCAGATGGGGCGGCTCCACGCCGCATCGTCGCACTCCGTCTTCAACCGGCCTGACGGGTACCTGGATCTGGTGCGCCCCGGGATCAGCCTCTTCGGGGGCTATCCCACCGACGACGGGCGCGAGCGCTCCATCGCGGAGCTGCGCTGCGCGCTGCGCCTGCGGGCGCGCGTGGTGCGCGTCGAGCACGTGCGCCCGGGCGACAGCGTGGGCTATGGCCGGCGCTGGGTGGCCGAGCGGCCCACGTGGACCGCCACCATCCCCGTGGGCCACACCGACGGCTATCCGCGACAGGCGGTGAACGGCGCGCGCGTCCTCGTCGGGTCGCGGCTCTACCCGGTGATCGGCGCGGTGAGCGCGAGCCACTGCATCGTGGAGGTGGGGGACGAAGCCACCGTCGCCGTGGGCGACGTGGCGACGCTGCTGGGGCCCGACGATCCCGCCGTTCACCCGAACGCGCTCGCGGTCGTCACCGGCACCTCGGTCTACGACCGGCTCATGCACCTCAACCCGCTCATCCCGCGGGTGCTGGTGTAACCCGCTCGAGGACGCCGGCAGGCAGCCTGCGGCTGGCGGGTTCCCGGCAAGCCGGCCCAATATGTCACCATAGCTCCAGCCTCGTCTCACTCCATCCGGAGAGGGGAGCATGTCCACGCGCCTCCGCACCGCCGTCGTCTCCCTGTTCGCCTTCCTCTGCGTGCCAGCCTTCGCGCAGGCGCAGGCGCCCGTCACCGACCCCGTCCAGTTCTTCGGCCACCAGATCGGCGCCGACTACGTCCTGCCCAACTACGAGCAGCTCCTCGCCTACTGGCAGAAGCTGGACGCCGAGTCGGACCGGATTTCCGTCGTCGAGATCGGCAGGACCGCCGAAGGGCGCGCTCAGCACATGGCCATCGTCACCAGCCCCGAGAACCACCGGAGCCTGGAGCGCTGGCGGCAGATCTCGGTGCGCCTGGCCAAGGCCCAGGGCCTGGACGACGCCGGGGCGCGCCGTCTGGCCGCCGAGGGCAAGGCGGTGGTCTGGATCGACGGAGGCCTCCATGCCAGCGAGGTGCTCGGCGCCCAGCAGCTCATCGAGACCACCCATCGGCTGGTAAGCGGCGCCGACCCCGAGACCCTGCGCATCCTCGACGACGTCATCGTGCTCCTGGTGCACGCCAACCCGGACGGCATGGAGCTGGTGTCCAACTGGTACATGCAGGAGCAGGAGCCCACCCGGCGCACGTTCATGACGATCCCGCGCCTCTACCAGAAGTACGTGGGGCACGACAACAACCGGGACTTCTACGCCTCGACCCAGCCCGAGACCGAGAACATGAACCGGGTGCTGTACCACACCTGGCTCCCGCAGGTGGTCTACAACCACCACCAGACCGGGCCCTCGGGGCAGGTCATGTTCGCGCCTCCGTTCCGTGATCCGTACCCCCCGACGCTCCACCCCTGGGTCCGCATGGGCGTCGAGCTGATGGGCGCCGCCATGCACGGCCGCTTCATCGCCGAGAACAAGCCGGGCGTGGGAACCCGGGAGGGCGCGGGCTACTCGACGTGGTACAACGGCGGCCTGCGCACCATGACGTACTTCCACAACATGATCGGGCTCCTCACGGAGACGAAGGGGAACCCGACGCCGGACCTGGACCAGGCCCGCTCGGACATCCCGCTCATTCCGCGGCTCCAGTTTCCCAGCAAGGGGCTCCCCTTCCCCATCACGCCCCAGCGGGTGTCGTTCCGCACCACCGTGGAGTACTCGGTCACCGCCAACTACGCGGTCCTGGACGCCGCCTCGCGCTTCCGCGAGACGCTGCTGTACAACATCTACGCCATGGGTCGTGAGTCCATCGGGCGGGGAAGCCGCGACAGCTGGACCGTGACCTCCCGCGTGTTGGATTCGCTGTCAGCCGAGATGGAACGGGTGCAGGGGCAGAGCGGCTACCTCTTCTCGGCGTCGTGCGGCCGTGTGCGCACGGGGATGCCCGTGGCGCTGCAGCGACCGTGCATGGGCGCCGACGAGGCGCAGCCGTTCTTCGAGAGATACCTCCGCGACCCTGCGAAGCGCGACGCCCGGGGCTACATCCTGCCGGCCAGCCAGCCCGACTTCCCCACGGCGGTCAAGTTCGCCAACGCCCTGATGGAGACGGGGATCACCGTCGAGCGCGCCACCGTCGACTTCCAGGTGGCGGGAAAGCGGTATCCCGCGGGATCGCTGGTGGTGCGCACGGCGCAGGCGTTCCGGCCCCACATCCTGGACATGTTCGAGCCCCAGGACCATCCCAACGACTTCGAGTACCCCGGAGGGCCGCCCATCCACCCCTACGACGCCGCCGGCTGGACCCTCGCCTTCCAGATGGGCCTGAAGTTCGACCGCGTCCTCGACGGCTTCGACGGCCCCTTCGAGGAGATCACAGACTGGAACGCCAAGCCGCCGGCTGGGACGGTGGAGGCGGGCCCGGCGCGGGGCTACCTGCTCTCGAGCGCGCCCAACGACGCCTTCCGCGCGGTGAGCCGGCTGCTGACGGCGGGCCGGGAGGTCCATCGCCTCTCGTCCGCGTGGGAGCAGGGAGGCCGGCGCTTCGAGGCGGGGACGTTCTTCGTGCCCGAGGCCAGGGGCGTGCGCGCGTCCCTGGAGGCGAGCGCCGCGGAGCTGGGCATCAGCGTCGCCGCGGCCGCCCAGCGGCCCGACGTGCCCATGGTGCGCATCCGCCAGCCGCGCATCGCGCTCTGGGACGAGTACGGCGGATCCATGCCCTCGGGATGGACGCGCTGGATCTTCGACCAGTTCGAGATCCCCTTCAAGGTCGTCTACGCGCCCGAGCTGGATGCGGGCAAGCTCCGCGACAGGTACGACGTCATCATCTTCGTGGACGGCGGCGTCCCCGCCCGCGACGGCGGCGCGGCGGGGCCCGACCCGTCGCGGATCCCCGCCGAGTACCGACACATGCTGGGCCGGGTGAGCGTCGCCACCACCGTGCCCCAGCTCCGCGCCTTCCTGGAGAGGGGCGGCAAGATCGTCACCGTGGGGCGCTCCACGGCGCTGGCCGGCCACCTGGGGCTTCCCGTGCGCGACCACCTCGTCGACCCGGCCACAGGCAGACCCTTCACCGGCGAGAAGTACTTCGTGCCCGGGTCGGTGCTGCAGGTGAAGGTGGACAACACCCAGCCGCTGGCCTGGGGGATGCCGGAGCGGGTGGACGTGCTCTTCGACGAATCGCCGGTCCTCGCGTTCGACCCGAGCGCTGCCGGCCTGAAGCGCGTGGCCTGGTACGATTCCAGGACGCCGCTCCGGAGCGGCTGGGCGTGGGGACAGAACCACCTGGAGGGCGGCATCGCGGCCGCCGAGGCCACCGTGGGGACGGGGAGGCTCTTCCTCTTCGGGCCGGAGATCACGTTCCGCTCGCAGCCCCACGGCACGTACAAGTTCCTGTTCAACGCCATCTTCAACTGAGGCCGGCGCCATGACCGCCATCGTGCGGGGCAAGGAATCATGATCGCCATCGTCACGGGCGGCGCCCGGGGGATCGGCCGGGCGTGCGCCCTGGCGCTGGCCGGAAAGGGGTTCGACATCGCGCTGGTGGACATCCTCGTCCCGGAGATGGAGCGCACCGCTGCGGAGATCCGCGCACTGGGGCGGGATGTGCGTACCTACGAGGCGGACGTGGCCGACTTCCGCCGCGCGCAGGAGGTGGTGGACGACGTGGTGGCCGCCTGGGGCCGGGTGGATTTCCTCCTCAACAACGCGGGGCGCTCCAACCCCAAGGGGATCCTGGAGATCACCGAGGAGGAGTGGGACGCCACCATCGACCTCAACCTGAAGAGCTGCTTCAACTGGATCCGGGCGGTGGCGCCCACCATGAAGGCCCGGGGAGGCGGGCGCATCGCCAACATGAGCTCGCTCAACGCCTACTCGGGGGGCGTGACCAGCGCGGTGAGCAAGTTCTCCTATGCCGCAGCCAAGGCGGGGATCCTGGGGCTCACCCGCGCGCTGGCGAAGGAGCTGGGGCCGACGATCCACGTGAACGCCATCTGCCCCGGCGTCATCGAGACCGAGGTGGGCAACGCCCTCACCCGGGCCCGGGGGCCCGAGTTGGCCAGGGGGATCGCGCTGGGAAGGCTGGGCACTCCCCAGGACGTAGCCGAGGTGGCGGTCTTCCTCGCCACCTCGGAGCCCTCGTTCATCACCGGCCAGGCCTTCGTGGTGGACGGGTTCCAATGGGTGGTGTGACGAGCGGGCCCGCCCGGCCATTCCGCCGCCGGCCGCGGTTCCGGTGAGCGACGCCCCAAGCGCGGCCCGCTCCCGCCGCGCGGTCACCGCCGCGGTGGTGGGGAACGTCCTGGAGTGGTACGACTTCGCGGTCTACTCCTTCCTGGCCGGGATCATCGGGAAGACGTTCTTCCCTTCCGGCGATCCCACGGCGGAGCTCCTGGCGTCGTTCGCCGTGTTCGGCGTCGGGTTCCTCGCCCGTCCCCTGGGAGGGATCGTCATCGGCCGCCTCGGGGACGTGAAGGGCCGGAAGGCCGCGCTCCTCATCACGATCTTCCTCATGGCAACCGGCACCGTGCTCATGGGGCTGGCGCCTTCGTACGCCTCCGTGGGGATCGCAGGGCCCGCGGTCATCCTCCTCGCCCGCCTCATGCAGGGGTTCAGCGCCGGGGGGGAGTGGGGCGGGTCCACGGCGTTCATCGTGGAGTGGGCCCCCGAGGGGAAGCGCGGGTGGTACGGCTCCTTCCAGCAGATGAGCGTCGGGGCCGGGCTCCTCCTGGGCTCGGGGACAGCGGCAATCCTCAGCTCGGCGCTGACCACCGAGAACATGGAGGCGTGGGGGTGGCGCATCCCCTTCCTGCTGGGCGGGCTCCTGGGGCCCGTGGGGCTCTGGATGCGGCGCGAGCTGGAGGAAACACCTGCGTTCGTGCGGGACCAGGAGGACCAGAAGGGGGAGGAAGCGAGCCGAGCTGCGTCGCAGGGATCCACCGGCGCCACCGCGGCTGCCGCCGCCCCCGTCGCGCTCGCCGCCCGCGCGTTCGGGTTCACCATCCTGTGGACCGTCTCGTACTACATCTTCCTCAACTACATGCCGTCGTTCACCGAGCGCCACGCGCAGCTCTCCCGCGCCCAGGCGCTCTGGTCGAACACGGTGGGGCTCGTGGTCCTCGTCGTGGCCATCCCGCTCTGGGGGCGCCTCTCCGACCGTGTGGGACGCCGCCCCCTCCTCCTGGCGTGCTGCGCGGCGTTCCTGGTGCTCCCCTGGCCGGTGGCCACCTTCCTGGCGTCGGGCCCCGCGTTCTCGGCGATCATCGCCGTGCAGGTGCTCATGGCCGTGGTCATCGCCCTCTTCTCCGGGACGGGCCCCGCCGCCATCGCCGAGATCTTCCCCACCCGGAGCCGCTCCACCTGGATGACCACCGGGTACGCGCTGGCGGTGGCCATCTTCGGAGGGTTCGCGCCCTACATCGCCACATGGCTCATCCGCGAGACGGGCTCCCCCGTGGCGTGGGTCTACTACGTGATGGCCGCGGCCGTCGTGTCCGGAGCGGTGATCGTCAGGCTGGAGGAGACGGCGTTCAGGCCGTTGCGGTAGCGGCGAACCGCCGGGCGGCGCGCACGGCCGAGGAGAGGACAGCGGCCGGCCCGAATGATTGAACGGGGCACGCACGCGCCCCACCCCAGCGCGCGCCGAACGCCCTCAGCGTCCCAGGCGCCAGCGGATACCCGC
This sequence comes from Gemmatimonadales bacterium, assembly GCA_041309665.1. Classification (GTDB taxonomy): domain Bacteria; phylum Gemmatimonadota; class Gemmatimonadetes; order Longimicrobiales; family Gaopeijiaceae; genus SZUA-318. The sequence continues at coordinate 11,601 of JBFYZE010000024.1, forward strand.
ACCCTGCCCGTGGTACCGAATTGATAGTGCGCGCGGAGCGGGGAGGTGGTATAGGTGAGCGAAAAGGGGGATCTGCATGGCGGTGCAGAGATCCACTCGTTAACTGAAATGCCTTAGGGAACGAGGGAAGTGGACAGTGGGAGTAGATCAGAAGGAGCCACTACTTGGTAGGTTTCACGCACGCTCTGCGCTGATGCCGCCGAGAGGCCCGGCCGATGAAATACCCATGGATTGAGCTTGCCCTGCTTGGTCTCGCTGGGCTCCAGCCCAGTGTCGTTGCCGGCCAGATCCCCGCGCTCCCGGAGGGAGCCGGCACCAGGTGGGTCGTCAGCGACCCTGAGGAGGTCGTCAGTTGGCGAGCCTTTGACCCTTCACGCGTGTCCGACCGTCTCCCTACCGGTGTTCGGTTCATGTCTCTCGGTGAACTGTCCTCGGCGGGGATGTCTTGGGCGGAAGACTACTTAGAGGCGCATCCGACACAGCGTGAATGGGGCGTGTCGTTTCTTGAGATCCTCCACGCGGGTGAGTTCGCGCTCAATGGAAGGAGCCCGCAATGGCCCGACGGCGGGGCCGTGGGATTGTGGTTCGCCCGAATCTCTCCGGCCGGGGACACTGATTTTGGCCTGGGCGTCCCATTTCTCCAGTTGGAGTTCTGGGTTCCAGATTCGGCCTACGTGGCGCACATGAGAGAACTAGGACACTATGCGACCTACGGTGACGTAAGGCTTGCGGCGACCCCCTCGGGCGAGCGGCAAGGCTCGGTCACCGTCGAGGGACTCGCTCTGCGACTGAGCTGCTCGCCGCAGGGCCCGACATCAGGAGGATCGAGCTCTGCCGGGACCCAAGTCCTTGTTCCTCCGCAGACATCTCCCGTCACTGGAGTCGTACGCATCGCTTTTGCCGGGCACCAGGAACGAGCGTGCGCGGGTGACACGGTCTGGAGGATTGAAGGGAGCCATCCCCTTGCTACTACCGTGGCAATAGCCCCGTCGACTCTGCAGTTCGGGTATAGACTCGTGGGCGGGCTGTACCGGCGTTGAGGCAATCCCGTCGCTGCTGCTGGGTGATTCCTGTCTGCATTCTCTACGGTGAAGGGCGGCCGGACCGCAGCCTTGACGTCGGGATCGCGGCCTTGAAAGAGTTGGAGTCAGGAGACCTGCCTTGGCTTGCGGAAAGAGACCTCCTGACCCGCCTGGGAAGGATCGATGGAATCAGCCATCGGTGTACGGCACTTCATCTGATATCAAGTCTGAAGTGCAACACGGGCTAGGCTGATGAGGGTTCATAGCACTCCGCTGGGGTGAGGTAGTCGAGTGAAGGTAAGCAACGTTCATCAACGGGTTCTGCGAGCCCCCGCCTCTGAGGTGGGGGCGCTGCTGGACTCACTCTCATCTCCTTCGGATCGCCTGTGGCCAGAGCAATGGCCATAGATGCGGTTTGATCGGCCGCTGCAGGTGGGTGCGGTCGGCGGGCACGGTCCCATACGCTATGAGGTCGAGGAATACACCGCTGGACGGGTAGTGCGGTTCCGCTTCACAGGTCCAGACGGATTCCATGGAACCCATCGGTACGAGGTGACGGTTCTCTCGCAGGGCGAGACGAGCCTCCAGCATGTTTTGGAGATGGACGCGTAAGGCAGGGCGATGATCTCCTGGCCGCTAGCGTTTCGACCGCTGCATGATGCTTTGATCGAGGATTCCCTGGCTCGTGCGGAGACGTCTCTTGGGAGTGCTCCCGCCCGGTATTCACGGTGGTCGTGGTATGTTCGTTTGTTACGCTGGACGCTGCGTGTGTTGGGACGGCGGAATCCGCGCTGACCTGCGACGGATCTCGAACGGAGTCTCTTGTCTCGAAGAATGGACATGGCTGACAAGAAGCAGATGTCGTCAGGGTGCCCGTGTCGAAGAGGCCCGCGCCCCGCGTATCGGCGCGCCCGGTTCATGCCCTACACGGTCGGCCTGCTGACTCAGGCCTTGGGCCTTGCCGGGTGCGGTGACACGGGAGTGCCAACCCAACCCCTGGACTCCGTGCCGCTCACGCTGCTGCCGGAATCGGCGCTTGTGTCCAATTGCCTCGACTGGCCGGGGCAGGAGTTCACACGGAGCAATCACGCCAGTGGAGGCGGGCCTTCCCTGGCGGTCGGTGGGCGGGCGATCGAGTTCACCCTGCTCGATCACAGGGGCACGGCACACAAGCTCTCGGAGCTACTCGCAACCCGCCCGGTCCTCCTGGTCCTGGGAGGGTTCACCTGACCGCCATATCGGCGCAGCGTGCCTGCGCTCAACACCTTGGCGGCGAGGCCTTTTGACGCGACCCGCACATACTCTGACGTCGTGCACTTCGTTCATGTCATTGTGGTCGAGCCTCACCCGAGCAGGCCGGACCCGAGTCCCTACAGCGGCGAGGTCTGGGACAACGAGTACAGTCGTGCGCAGCCACGGGCGTACGAAGCTCGGGCAGGCATCGCGGGTGAGATCAAGGCACTTCTTGTGGGGAATCAGACAGTACTGGTGGACGACCTGACCCCGAGAGCCCGCAACAACCCGCTCTGGTGTTCCTACGGCCCCACTCCTAGTTCTGCATTTCTGATCGATAGGGACGGCACGCTCCGCGTAGTTCAGAAGTGGATCGATGTCCCGGGCATGGAAGCGGCTATCCGCCAGTTGCTGGAGAGGTAGGCCTCTGATGACAGAGCGCAACGTCGGGGATCTCGGACCGGGACAACGCGAAGAAGTGCTTCGCGTGCTGAAGGCGCGTTTCGACGGCAACATGCACCGCCACGAAGGTCTTCAGTGGGAGAGCCTGCGAGCGAGGTTGGAAGCGAAGCCCGACAGGCTGTGGTCGCTCAGCGAGATGGACCGCACCGGTGGCGAACCGGACGTGACAGGTCAAGACGGGGAGTCCGGGGAGTACCTGTTCGTGGACTGCTCAGCGGAGAGCCCGAAGGGCCGCAGGAGCGTGTGCTATGACCGCGAGGCCCTGGACAAAAGAAAGGAACACAAGCCGCAGTCCAGCGCGGTGGAGATGGCCGCCGCCATGGGAGCCGTCCTCCTGACGGAGGAGGAGTACCGAAGGCTGCAGGAGCTCGGGCCATTCGATACGAAGACATCCAGTTGGCTCGAGACGCCGCTGGACATCAGAAGCCGTGGTGGCGCAATCTTCGGTGACCACCGCTATGGCACCGTCTTCATATACCACAACGGGGCTGAGTCCTACTACGCGGCCAGGGGCTTCCGCTGCGTCCTCAGGGTCTGACACTCCGGCACGACGACACTCGCCATGAACGCATTTCAATCCACACCAGGCCTGAGCCCTCGCTGGCTCCATGCGACCCTGTTCGCGGTGCTGGTCTCCCTGATGGTTCCGGCTCACGGAGTCGCTCAGGAAGGCCCCGATCCGATGGCGGCCACTGTCGCGCAGTGGTTCACCATGATCGAGCGGTCCTTTGTCAACCTGGCGGACGCCATGCCGGCCGAGCGATACGGCTTCAAGCCGACAAGCGGCGAGTTCAGGGATGTGCGGACGTTCGGAGAACAGGTCAAACACGTGGCGTGCGCCAACTTCGGCTTCTTCAACGAGATCGAGGGGAAGGAGCCACCGGCTCTGTGCGCTACCGGCGGGCCGAGTCCGGCTCAGACGAAGGCTGAGCTCATGACGTATCTGCGCGAGTCGTTCGACTACGCGCAAAGCGTGCTCCGAACGATGACCCCCGCCAACGCCCTCGACCCGGCGGGCGGACCATACGGGGGCGAGTCCACGCGCCTGGGGATCACGACGCTGGCGATCTGGCACGCGTCAGATCATTACGGCCAGCTCGTGGTGTACCTCCGAATGAATGGCATTGTACCTCCGTGAGCCACCCACATCCGCAGATGAGCCATGGCATCCATCATTCGCTCGCAGGCAGCCGACGTACCCTACAACATGACGACCACGGCTTTCGAGCTCGCTGGGTTCCGGATCGTAGCGAACCTGGGTGTGGTCCGCGGCGTTGTCGTTCGCTCACGGTCGGTGTTCGGCACCCTCGGCGCCGGGCTACAGACGTTGTGGGGCGGGAACATCTCGCTCTTCACGGAACTTGCGGAGCGGACTCGCCAGCAAGCGTTCGACACGATGCTGGTACAGGCGGATGTGGCCGGCGCGGACGCAGTGATCGGCATTCGCTATGACGCGACAGAGGTGATGAACGGCGTGACGGAAGTGATCTGCTACGGGACGGCCGTGTCCGTGGAACCGCTTGGGGACTGAGGCGGAATCCCAAGCGGGGCGATCACGCCAGCGGACATCCGCACCGAGCGGTGGCGGGATATGAATGGACGACAGTGGGTTGTTGCTGGGCTGGCCTCGCTGGCCTTGCTGCTCATGCTGCTCTTCCCTCCCTACTTCGGCATCGACAGGACGTCGGATGGAAGGGTCCACGCCTTCCTCGGCTATCATCCCCTCTGGGCTCCGCCGACCGCAACGGACGCGCTTCCCGTGTTGGCTGGGGAGGCAGTGGCGCCGTATGCCGGCACTGAGCCGCAGAACGTTGATGTCCGCATGGACTTGGTCCGCCTCGGCATCAACGTGATCGCGTTGGCCATCGCCGTGGGCGCCGGGCTTTTTGTGCTCAGATCGAGCAGGAGATCATCATGCCGGTGAAGAAGGGTCCGGAGAAGCCGACTCAGGCAGAGATAGACGAGATTCTCGGGGCCGGGGTGACCCTACTCGAGGCTTTCCTCAGCCGGAACCCTGAGTTGCGGCCCGAATGGAAGTACTACGGACCGAAGAACGGCTGGAGCTTGAAGGTCTTCCGGAAGAAGCGGAACATGTGCTTCGTCGGCCGCGAGCCCGGTGCGGTCGCCATGGGCTTCGTCCTTGGGGAGCGAGCGTACGATCGCCTGGTGGCCTCGGACATTCGACCGAGCCTGAGGAAGGTGGTGGAGGGTGCTCAGCGATTCCCTGAGGGGCGTGCCATCCGCCTGGTTCTCAGGGAGGACTCGGACCTGGACGACGCTCAGGTCCTGCTGGAGATCAAGGGGTCGACATAGAAGGGAACCTCCGGCCCTGGGCGTGGCACACGAACGTTGGACGCCATCGATGAAGGCACTATGGATGAGCCGATGACCGACGCCGAACGGCCCGCACGCCGGCCGGGGAGTAGCGAATCACCCCCGGACCCGCGCCTGCAAGCAGCGGAGCTGATGCACCAGAGGCTTGCCCGCCATCCGGGAGCGACACCAGGAACGCGGGGAATTGCCGAGGGTCTGGTATCTGCCCTGCGGCGTGTCATCGAGGATGCACGTCTGATCGAAGAACGCGTCACTTCCCGGGCAGGTCGGCGAGACGCTCCGGCCGGAAGCTCGATGAGCGACTCGCTCGACGACCTGGACGCTCGGGCGAGTGACCTACTCGGGGCTCTGGCGGCGCTACACGCTGTCATCGTCCGACGAGATCTGACAGCGGCTGCACGAGGCTTGGTCGAGGCAGAACGGCTGCTATCCGATGTCCGTGCACTCGAGGCCGGCACACAGCTGGCGGAAGGCGACGAGGGATAGCGAGGGGGGGAGACGCCTTGACGGTGCGGAGCTCAGCGCAGGCGTGCTCCCCCTCCTACGTCACTCTCTCGTCATCTCCCGGATCTCGTCGTCCCGGCCCGTCATCTCCCAGCGGATGAGGGAGACGGGGATGAGGCCCGACGCTTCCACGTCGTCCATGAACCGCTTGAAGGAGTAGTCGGCGCCGAGCTGCTGCGCCCGCTCGGCCATGAGCTGCTCGAGCTGGTGCTTCCCCGTGAGGTAGCTGGCCTCGTAGAAGGGCTGCACCAGGTAGAGGTCCTGCTCCCCCCAGACCGTCTCCGAGTCCTCGGGCATCCAGCCGCGGGGGGTCCAGCGGGCGGCGAAGGCGCAGGCCTCGGCCTGAGGCCACCGCTGGCCGTGCATCATGAGCCCGCCGATGGAGCGGGCGGCCCGCTGGGCCACCAGGATGTGGATGAGCTCCCTGGAGCGGGGCCGGTCGTCGAAGAGCCCGGCGTTCATCATCCACTCCTCCATCCCGGTGGCCACCCCCTCGGCCCGGCTGTCCCAGATGTTATAGAGCAGCGGCGTGGCCCGGACGGGGCTGGGGTGGGGAGCGGTGGCCATCATGGCCAGGTCGAACCAGTGGTGCCCGTGGGTCCGCATGGTGAGGGGGTCCCGGTAGCTCACCTCGCTGAAGAACCCACGCGGGGCGTCGGGCGGATCCACGGGCTCGAAGCTCCCGATGCGCTCCCGCAGCGCCTGGTCCATGTAGTCCCGCATGCTGAGAAGCCCGTTGCCGCCCAGGAAGTCCAGGTAGTCGGTGACGGCCTGGTTCAGCAGCCGGTCATACTCCTGCGCCGAGGCGATGCGGGTCTGAGGGGGAAGGTCCCGGTTCCGCTCCTCCTCCAGCTTCAACGCCGCGTGGGAGCGCGCCAGCTCCCTGCGGGCGATCCCCACCACCTCGTCCCAGGTGTAGGGGACGAGGTGCACGTTCCGCAGGTACCAGTCGTAGCTCTCCACGCCGATCCCCGAGGGCCCTGTCTTCGACGGCGCCTCCTGCTCCAGCCAGGCCTCGAAGGCGTCGGTGGCGTCCTTGGCCTCCTGGATGGCGTGCTCCAGCTCGGGGCCGGCCCCGTCCGCCTGCGCGGCCAGCGCCGTCAGGTCGCGGGCCTGCCCCTGCATGGCCCGGATGCCGCCCAGCCAGAGGTCGCGGGCGTCGCCGGTCAGGTTCGAGCGGGCCTGCTCCAGGATGGCCGGGATGCGGCCTACGCGCTCCGCGAGCTCGGCGGCGTCCTCGGGAGACAGGGGGTAGTCGTACATCCAGGTGTCGATCCACCCGGCCAGAAAGGGGCCCTCGTGCGCCGGAACGTCGCTCTGGGCCGGGTGGATCATCGTGTAGAAGGCAGGGATGCGCTCCCAGGGCTTCAGCACCCGGTGATCGAAGTCCAGCCCGTTCATCTCGGCCCTCACCAGGTGCCAGTCGATCTGCTCGGCGACCGACCACCCGGTGGTGTCCATGGCCGCCAGGCGGTCCTGCCACCGGGACAGCTCGGCGTGCTGGCTGGCCATGGCCGCCGGGGAGTAGTCGGGAACGCCGTCCACGAAGCGGGGCTGCTGGAACTCCCGCCACTCCTGGTGGAAGGCCACCAGGTCGGCGTGGGTCGCGGGGGTGGCTCCGGCTCCCGCGGCGGTGCCCTCGCCCCTGGGGGCGTCGCCCGGCGCACAGGCGGAAGCCGCGAGCAGGAGGAGCGCGGAGAAGCCGACGAGAGGGGCGAATCGCGCAACGGAGGGGACGTTCGCGGAGGGGACGCTCACGGAGAGGCGGCGGGTGGTCGACATCCTGGTACCCTGGCGGGTTGGGGACGGAAGGTCGGAGCGGAGGCCGGTGCGGGGCCCGAGCCACCCGATTCGCAGCCCAGGACGGGACCGCCGCCGTTTCCTTTGGATACTACCCCCCCATGCCTCGGGACGAAATGCCGGCGGTCATCGGCGAGAAGGGCCGGGAGAAGGGGATCTGGCCCCGCCTGTTCCGCCGTGCTACATCGGTCGCATCACCCCGGATGGAGCGAATCATGACCGAGACCGCACCCGAGGCCATCTCCGAGCCCGCCGACGTCCAGCCCTGGCAGTGGCCCGAGGAGCACTGGCGGAGCCTGGTGAGCCGAGTCCGGGCGGGACGCCGTCTCAAGCCCAGCGCCTGGAAGGGAGGCGCCCGCTGCGCCGTGGCGCTCTCCTTCGACTCGGACCACGAGACCAACGAGCTCCGCGACGGAGGCAAGTCCATCGGCAGGATGGCGTGGGGGGAGTACGGCACGCGACAGGGCGTGCCCCGCATCCTGGGCCTCCTGGCGAAGCACGACGTTCGCGCCACCTTCTTCGTGCCGGCGGTCTCCGCACTCCTCCATCCGGACGAACAGCGCGAAGTCGTCGCCGACGGACACGAGATCGGCATCCACGGGTGGATCCACGAGCTCAACTCTGTCCTCCCCTACGAGGCCGAGCGCGACCTCATGCTCCGCTCCGCCGACGCTCTGGAGCGCGTCACAGGGCGGAGGCCGGTGGGGCTGCGCACCCCGTCCTGGGACTTCAGCCCCTCGACGCTCCGCATCGAGCGGGAGATGGGGCTCCTCTACGACTCCTCGCTCATGGCCGACGTGGACTGCTACGAGCTCCTGGAGAACGGGGAGCCCACGGGGATCGTGGAGCTCCCGGTGGAGTGGATGAGGGACGACGCCGTCTATCTCGGGATGCACCGCTTCCAGGCGCTCCGCCCCCAGATGCCCGTGGAGGCGGTCTTCCAGATCTTCCGCCGCGAGCTGGAGGGAGCGTGGGCGGAGGGAGGCATCTTCCAGCTCACCATGCACCCCCACCACATCGCGTACCGGTCCAGGCTCTGGATGGTGGAGGAGCTCATCACCCTGGCGAAGGCCATGGGGGATGTCTGGTTCGCCACACACGCCGAGGTGGCGGCGTGGGCGTGGGACAACGCGGAGGAGGCACGATGAAGAGAGCGGGCAGGCTGCTGGGCGCGATCGGGCTGATGGCGGCGGCGGGGTTCGCATGGGGTGCGGTCCCGGACGGCCCGGCGGACGAGGAGGCGAGGCTCGCCGCCCCCACCTCGGTGGTCCTGGGCTACTACCAGTGCACCCGCTCGGAGGTGGGCAAGGTGGACGCGTTCATGGCCGACGTGCAGGCGCCGCTCATGGACGAGGTGGTGCGCCAGGGTCTGTGGCTGCGATGGAGCTACCTGACCCACCGCTACGGAGACGAGTGGAACCGGGTCATCGTGTACGAGGCACCGGACCTGGAGACGCACCTCCGGGCATCGGCGGAGCTGACGCGGCGGCTGACCGAGGTGCACCCCGGGCCGAATCCGTTCGTGCAGTTCTGCGATGGGCACAAGGACAACCTGTACACGCGGACGCTTCCGTAGGCCCATGGCCCTCCTCTCCTGCCAGTCACTCTCCATCGCCTTCGGCGGCCCACCGCTGCTGGACGATGTCGCCCTCCAGGTGGAGCGGGGCGAGCGCATCGGGCTGGTGGGCCGCAACGGCGAAGGCAAGTCCACCCTCCTGAAGATCCTGGAGGGGATGCTCCCCCCCGACGGCGGCACCGTGGTGATGGAGTCGGGCATGCGGGTGGCGCTCCTGGAGCAGGAGGTGCCGTCGGGGCTCGGCGGCACCGTGGCCGGCGTCGTCGCCTCGGGGGCTCGCGGCCAGCGCGACCCCGAGCACACGGTGCGACGGCTCTGCTCCCTCCTGGAGCTCGACGGGGACCAGGCCTTCGACGCCCAGTCGGGGGGCCAGAAGCGCCGCGCGCTCCTGGGCCGCGCGCTGGCCTGCGAACCCGACCTCCTCCTCCTGGACGAGCCCACCAACCACCTGGACCTGGAGAGCATCGAGTGGCTGGAGGCCTTTCTGATGCGCTTTCCGGGGAGCCTCCTCTTCGTCACCCACGACCGCGCGTTCCTCCAGCGCCTGGCCACCCGCATCGTCGAGCTGGACCGGGGCCGCCTCACCTCCTGGGCGTGCGACTACCCCACCTACCTGCGCCGCAAGGAGGAGCTCCTCGCCGCGGAGGAGAAGGACTGGGCGCTCTTCGACAAGA
>JBFYZE010000025.1:0-6802 GCA_041309665.1 Gemmatimonadales bacterium
CCCCGACGGCTCCCTGGTCCCACCCCAGGCCGCCGACCCGGACACGGCCTACGCCTGCCCGGGCTGCGGGGCTCCCGTGCGCCTCCGCCGGAGCGGCCTGCGCCGCGCCCATTTCGCGCACCGCCGAGGCGACGGATGCTCCGCGGAGAGCGTCCTCCACCGGGCGGCGAAGCAGCTCGTCGTGCGTGTCGTCGAGGAGTGGATCGCCGGCAAAGGCCCCCGCCCCGCCATCGCCCGGCGCTGTCCCGACTGGTCGTGCGACGGCGGCGTGGTCCAGGATCTCCCCGACGACATCACCGGCGCCGACTCGGAGCACCGGCTTCCCGACGGCTCAGTGGCCGATGTGGTGCTCCTCCGGGGAGACGAGCCTGCCTGCGTCATCGAGATCCTCGTGACCCACGCCGTGGATCCCGAGAAGGCGGCGCGGATGAGCCTGCCCTGGCTGGAGCTGGGAGCGGACGACGTCCTCGATCGCCCTTATTGGTGGGTGGCGCTCCAGGACGGGCTCAGGCCGTTCGCCTGTCCGCGGTGCGCCGCCCGGAACGCGTCCCGTGACGAGGAGATCGCCACCATCCAGGCCCGGGCCGCCGCCGTGGCACGGCACACCGGCCAGCCCCTGCCGCCATCCCCCCCCTACCACTACGCACCCCATCACTGCTGGCGGTGCGGAATCGACATGGTGCTCTACCTCTGGCCCGGCGGCGGCGGCCACAGCGCCCGCCGGCCCCCGCCCCCGCACCCGGCCACGGTGCGCCTGTGCGCGACGGAAGGGTACGGAGCGCCGTACTGGGCCAACTGCTGCCCGTCGTGCGACGCGGTCCAGGGCGACTGGCACCTGGCGAGGGCCAACGCCGACTACGCGCGCCTCGCCGAGGTCGCCGGCGCTATCCGTCGTTGATCCGCGGCTTGTTCGGCTTGGTGATGATCATGATCACCCGCTCCACGTGCCGCGAGCCGAGCCCCGCGAGCCTACCGGCCTCCGCCGAGTCCAGGGAGCGGACCGAATCCACCAGGTCGATGGGGATGCTCTTCATCATCTCGATGTCGCCGAGCATGGTGTTGTCCTGGTAGACCACGATCTCCGTCGTGAGGTGGGTGCTCCGGTCCCCACGGCTGCGCAGCCACAGCGGCCGTAGCCGCTCGACGAGCTCGTACGCGGTGCGCACCTCGGCGGCCTCGACCTCCTCCGCGGAGATGACGTTCCTGTCCCTCGCCGGCACTCCGGACCCCGACGCGCAGGCCCCGAGCCCGAGCGACAGGCACAGCATCAGCGTGCAACGGACCGACCGGGACATGGTCTCCACCTCCTTCAGGATCCGGCGGGCTCCCCGCCGCGCCGCGGCTCTCGCCACGGCGCGACGGGGGCTCTGTCGTTCAGTCCAATGGACTCCGCCCGCTCACGGGCAGCGTGGCAGCGCCACCGGGCACTTCTCGGGGTTGGGGGCCGCGGCGCTCGAGTATCCGCCGCCACCCGTCGTGTACTCCGGGATCCCCATCAGCTCCAATTGGTTCCCCGGGATGGGGTATTGGAGCGGCGAGTTGATCACCAGGGCACCCCATCCCCGCGCGTCCCAATGGGCGACGGCCGCGTCGGTGCCGATCCCCTCGATGCGCTTCTCGTACCGCAGCGCGTCCCAGAGGCTGCCGCAGTCGCCGTTGAACTTCCGGGGCGTGCACAGCGGACCCGGAACGCCATCCACGGTGACCGGGGGGAGCCCCCCGTTGGCCACCCGGGTCTTGTTGATCAGCGGCACGGCCTCGGCCGCCCTTCCGAGCCGGATCAGCCCTTCGGCCTTCAGGAGGTCCATCTCGGCCACGCCCATGATGAGGAGCGGCCCGGTGTTGTAGGTCACGCCCCTCCCCAGCCGGTGGAAGTAGTAGTACGAGCGCTGGCCGGTGCCGCGCGACGCGGAGAACACCGTGGACAGGTGGCACCCCATGTACTTCCCCTCGACGAGGAGCATGTTCGCCGTGTTCGAGGTGCACGAGGCCGTCGGGGAGCTGATGATGCGCTTGTCCTGCACGTTCGTCATGACGAACGGGTTCCGGTCCGACCAGGGCTGGGCGCGCCAGGTGATGTACCCGCTCCCCTGGTCCGCGGGGCCGATGAGCTGGTAGTCCACCCGCATGAAGTCGCCCGGCGTCGTCGTGCGCTGCCGGGCGGCGCGGTTCTTGTACCCGCTGTCCATGATGTCCGGCGTGCCCATGGGGGCGAAGTCCTGCGTGATGCCCTTGTCGATGTGGGCGATGACCTCCGCCCACTTCACCTGCGCCCGATCCTCGGGCGTGCGCGCCCAGTACACCATGTACCGGGCCATGAACGAGTGGATGAGCTTCGCGAACTCCAGGTTGGACATCTGGATCCCGGGAATCCAGTCGCCCTGGTAGCTTCCCGGGAGCGTGAACGACGTGGCCTCGGCGATCCTCAACGCCTCGGCAAGCTCCGCGAGCGCCGTGTCGCGCACCACGGTGTAGGGAACGATGAGGTCCTGCACCTGGCTGGAGCCCTCGACGAACAGGATGGTATCGGTGTCCATCGTCTCGCTGTAGGCCCAGCCCTTGTCGTACAGCATCGCCTGCCACCCGTGGGTGAGGCCCTGGGTGAACTTGCCGAAGGCCCACGCCCGCTGGGTCACGTCGGTGCCCGAAGACAGGATCTTCAGGTCGTACATGTCGATGGCCTGGAGCGCGATGTTCACGCCTCCGATGACCGAGTAGATGGTGGAGTAGGGGGCCCGGTTCGGCGAGTTCGCCGACACCGGCCCGTTGTCGATGGCGTTCCGCGGCTCGAGGCCCTGCTCGTGCGACCCGTAGTCCGTGAAACCGCTGGAGAACTCGTCCGCGGCGCAGGTGATCGCCGTGGACGGCGTGAGCCCCTGCGTCATGTTGAACCAGCGGCGGAAGGACGTGGACACGAGCGCCTCGACGTCCGTCGCGCTGCCGACCACGACCTCGCGGTCGGGGTTGTTGGGGTTGGTGATGGCCAGGTCCTGGCACCCGGTCGTGACGAAGGCCAGGACGCCGGCGATGAGAAGCGTATGGGTTCTCATGATGCGTTCCTCCCTCGTCAGAAGACGATCTCGACGCTGGCCGTCAGCGTGCGGTAGATCGGGTAGTCGAAGCTGTCGAGCCGATACATGGGGCTGCCGATGTCCGGGTCGTACCCGCTGTAGCTCGTCCAAGTGAAAAGGTTGCGGCCGATGACGGACAACATGATTCGGTCCAGGTTCGCCGGGGCGATGCGCCCGAGCAGCGAGGGGTCCATCCGGTACCGAAGCGACACCTCGCGCAGCTTGACGAAGGACCCGTCCTCCACGAACCAGTCGATGTCGCTGTTGGCGTTGTACAGCGAGGACACGTAGTAGGCGGAGGGCTTCTTGGTCTCCTCCGACTTGTTCACCTGCACCTCGTCCCCGTGGCGCTCCCACTGGAACATGCGCTGCTTGGTGCGGTTGTACACGTCGCCCCCCACCTGCCCGTCCACGAGCACGAACGCGGTGAGGTCCTTCCACTGGACCGAGTTGGTGATCCCCCACTTGAAGTCGGGGTTGAAATCCCCGGTCTTCCCCCACACGGCGTTCCCGCCCGCGTCCAGGAGCTTGAAGGGCATTCCCCAGGTGTAGCTCCGGCCGTCGATGGTGACGGTCTTTCCCCACAGGTCCTTGGCGACACCGTCCTTCCAGGAGTTGCCCACGCCCACGGGCACGACGAGGCCGTCGTCGTTGACCTGGAAGGCGTCGGTCGAGTTGGCGTGCTCGCCGCCGCGGTGCAGCTTCAGGTCGTCCAGGCTGTTCAGGAGCCGCTGCGTGTAGATCATCCCGATCTGCTCGCCCGCGCACCTGTAGCCCATGTCGTCCTGGTGGCAGGGCCGGTCGTACTCCACCAGCTTGTTCCTGGATCGGTCGCCCACGATGGTGACCGTCCACAGCAGGCCCGGCCGGTCCATCACGCGTGCCTCCAGGGAGGCCTCGAAGGTGCGCCCCTCGAGGATGCCCGCGTTCTGCCACTGGCTGGTGAAGCCGTAGAGCGCCGGCAGCGGCACCTGGACGAGCTGGTCCGTGGTCTTCTGGCTCGCGTAGGTGAGCTGGAGGAAGAAGCGCTGCCGCGCCACGATGTCCAGGCCGATCTCGTTCTCCGCGGAGTGCTCGGGACGGAGGAACTTGTTGCCCAGCGTCGCCAGTGACAGGCCGCCGCCCTCCAGCACGGAGAAGACCTCGTACTGGTCGGCGAAGTTCGGGCGTCCGCCGGCCGTGCCCCGCGAGAAGCGCAGCTTGAACTCGTTGACGCTCTCGAACGGCCACCACGGCTCGCCGGCCATGCGCCAGGCGGCGCTGGCGCGGTAGTACGGATGCCAGCGGTCCTCGGGCCCGAACAGGGAGCTCCCGTCCGCCCGGACGAGGGCGTTCAAGATATAGCGCTCGCCCCAGGTCAGGTCGGTGTTGACCAGGTAGCCCGAGGCGCGCACGTCCTCCGCCTCGGAGGTGATCGAGGGGATCTTGAGGGCGTCGAGGTCGGGGACGCCCCCGACGGCGAAGTCGTCACCGCTCGCCTGGAAGTACTGGTAGTTGTCGCTCTCCATGAGCGCGCGCGCCGTGGTGCGCGTGTTCAGCCGTCCGAAGGCGTGGGAGGCGGACACGCCCGCCGAGGCATTGATGGCGTCGTCGAACCCGGAGCTCTGTGAAGCGTAGCCCGGGCCCCCCGCCCCGTAGTCGTACGTCTTCACGCCCTTCGGGATGAACGTGGTGCTGCGCCGGTCCGAGCGGTCGTAGCTGGCGTTCAGGTCCAGGGACAGCCACTCCACGGGGCTGTAGCGCAGGTCCGCGCTCCCCATCGTCCTCAGGCGCTTCGCCTTGCGGTCCTGCGTCACGATCAGGTACAGGGGGTTCGGCCGGATCCCCGAGGGGTCGGGCTGGAAGGCGTACTTGGTCCCGTCCGGGTCGGGCTGGAGCAGGTCCACGTCCGGGGCGATCTGGACGAAGTCGAAGAACACGTCCCCGTACATGTTGTCCGTGACGGAGCGCATGTGGAACGCGGACACCGACACGCTCAGGTCGTTCCTCAACCGGTGGTCCAGGTTGAGCCGGAAGTCGGTCCGCTTGTAGCCGTCGTTCCCCCGCACCACGCCCATCTCGTGCTGGTTGCTCACCGACGCGAGCCAGCTCGTGGTCCCGGTGTTGTAGCCGAAGGTGCCCGAGTGGGTGTAGAAGTCGTTCGGGCGGAACAGCGACTTGATGTGGTCCCAGGTCGGCGTGGTGTAGGGCTGGTCCAGGAAGCCGTACTTCGTGGTGGCGGCGAGCCACCGCGGCACGACGGCGCCCTTGGCGTCGAGATACTGTCCCTGGGAGTTCGTCAGGAAGTTGTGGTACTTCGCGGTCACGATGGGGTTCGGGATGTCGCTCATCCCGTACTCGCTGCGGAGCGTGAAGCGCGTCCGGTCCTCGGGGAGCGCCGATCCGCGCTTGGTGCGGATCTGGATGACGCCCGAGGCCGCGCGGGATCCGTACATGGACGCGGCCGCCGCACCCTTCACGATCTCCACGCTCTCGATGTCGAGGGTGGAGATGTCGGCCGACGACGACGCCAGGATGACCCCGTCCACGACCATCAGCGGCGAGGTGGACCGGTTCACGCTGGTGGGCGTGCGCATGAGGATGTTCACGCCCGCGCCGGGCTCGGATCCGCGGATGACCCGCGCGCCCGCCACCCTGCCCTCGATGGCGAGGAACGCGTTCGCGGGCGGGACGACGATGTCCGAGGCGCTGACCCGCTCCACGGTGAACGGGATCATGGCCCGGCTCGTCGCCTGGGTCACCCCGGTCACCACGAGGCCCGCGAGCCCCAGCACCTGGGTGCGGAGGGTGAAGTCGATGGTCACCGAGCCCGCCGCCGGAACCATCACCCCGGTGCGGCGCTGGGTGGTGTAGCCGATCACCTCGGCCACCACGATGTACTCGCCGGCCGGCACTCTCTGCAGCGTGTAGCGGCCGTCCTGGTTGGTCAAGCCGCCGATCCCCCTGCCCTCCAGGTAGATCTGGGCGTTGGAGATCGGCAGGCCCTCCGCGCTGCGCACGACGCCGGTCACCGTGCCCACGCCCTGGGCCCCCAGGGGGGCCCAGGTGAGAGCGAGCAGCCCGGCGGTCACGCATGCCACGGGAAGCCACCGTGTGTAGCGGGTCCGCCTCATGTGCCTCCTCCTCGATCCGCTGGCGCACGGGTGAGGACGGGATCCCGCGGCGGGCGTGCGCCTCCCCGCCTTGGCCGGCGTTCGGCGCGGCCGGGAGGAGTCGCGTCGGGCATGGCCCGGGACCTGCCTGTCTCTTCGTGCCCGGCGGCGTCAGGAACGCGGCCGGGCCTAGCCGTTCAGAGCGCCTGCGTCCCGGATCCCGGTGGTGCGGATGCCAGGGGCGGGCGCGGATCGTCAGGAGGAACGGAGGAGGCTGCCGGGCGGCACCCGGGCGAGGTGACGGCGGGTGGACACGGGACCACGGCCGGGCACGGCCGGGCACGGCCCCCCGGGACTGGCTGGGTGCCAGCCCGACGGCAACTCCGCCACAAGGACGAGGTCGACCACCGCAATCCCTCCACCGGACCGCGGGCGCCCCCCGGGTTCTCAGGGGCAGGAGAGGGGGTGCGCGAGAGCCGTCCGGACCCTGAGGGCAACTTGGGGGGACCGGGCCGGACGCACAAGAACGGCACCGGCCGCTCGGCGGCTTGCTGGTTCCCCGCCGTTCTCCTACCATCGGCCCACCGCACACCCACGCCCCGGGACCCGGAGGCCCCACCCCCATGCCCCACCCCCGGA
>JBFYZE010000026.1:0-16428 GCA_041309665.1 Gemmatimonadales bacterium
ACCAACCGCCTCACCCCCCGCAAGCCGGTGAGCATGTGGAGCACCGTGAACCTCCGGCGCTACGCAGCGCTCCTGGCCGGGGGGCGGGTCGCCCCGCCCGGGGCCGCGGCCTTCGCCCCCTACAACCCCGGGAAGCAGGGAGCCTACTCCTTCGAAGCCCGCCCCGAGGCCTTCCCTCCCGAACTGGAGGAGATCTTCCGCAAGGAGGGGAAGGCCTGGACGTTCTTCTCCCGACAGCCGCAGGGGTATCGTCGCACGGCCATGCACTGGGTGGGCAGCGCCTCCCCGAGATCTCGGGTCAGGTTCGGCGGGAGGAATAGCGCCCGGTCCCCGGGGTTCCGCTCGAGAGGTCACTCGGGCGGGACCGGAGGGAGCGCCTGCTCCCCGCCCTGCAGGAACGCCCTCATGTCCGCCACGTTCACGTATCCGGACGTTCGGCGCAGCTCCTCCCCGGTCGGGGTCAACAGGATCATGGTGGGATACCCCGAGACCGCGAAGCGCTTGGCCAATTCCCGCTGCTCGTCCCCGTCGATCTTGACGGCCACCACGGCCCGGGCGGCGCTCACGACCTCCTCGGCGGTGTAGACCCACTCGTCCATGGTCTTGCAGGGGCCGCACCAGGTGGTCTCGAAGTCCAGGAAGAGCGGCTTGCCCTCCCGGGCCGCCTGGGCCTGGGCTTCGGTGAAGTCGTGGAGGAACGCCACCGAGGTCCCCGACCGGGCCGCCTCCCGGTCCACCTTCAGGTCGTCGTTCATCACCTCCTCCTCCGCCCGTGTCATGCCCGGGTCGAAAGGAGCGAGCACGACGCGGCGCCCCGATGGGTCGATGGCCCTCACCTGGTAGGCCCTCTCGAAGAGCCAGTTGTGCTGGTCCAGGGACCGGGCGTGCTCGGAGAGGAACACGTCCGCGGCGGAATCGGCGCTGGCCACGGCCCAGGAGTCCTGCTGGTCGTAGACGCCGTCCATGGCGCTCTCGGTGACCAGGACCACGGCGTCCACGCCGTCCAGCACGGTCCTCCCTTCCATCCACCCGTCCCGGGAGAAGCGCAGCACCGGAGCCTCTGCCGGCTCCGCGGGATCCTCCACGTACCACAGGCTCATGGAATAGGGGTTGGCGCCCTGCTGCCCGGAGACGGGATCCACCACCGGGACCTCCACCACGGCCGCGAAGCTGGACCAGAATCGGCCCCGCTGCTCGGTGGGGGTGGTCTCAACCCGTTCTCCCTCACCGAAGTCACCGTCCCGGTCCAGGTCGATGAAGAGGCGGTCGTAGCGGGGGGAGCCGTCGCTCCGGGCCAGGCGCAGCCGCACGGAACGGGTCCCTTCCGGCCCCAGGAAAAGCTCGGTATCCAGGCCTCCCTCCGCCGCCACCAGGGGAAGTCTCTGGCCGTAGGGGGACCACCTCAATCGGCGCCCGTCCTCTTCTGCCGGCACCTGGGGCGTGAGGGCGACCGCGACCGAGGGCCCCTCCTCCTCCGGTGACGGCGCGGGCCGGGAGGCCTCGCTCGAGCAGGCGGCCAGGAGCATGGCTGCTCCGAGGGTCGGGACCGGGTGGAGAGCGTGCATGGGAGTAGCATCGAGAGGAGGGGGGGGAATCGGCAGGGGGCCGGCGTTCACGGCATTCTGGATCCCCGGCCCCGGACTGTCAATCACGCCCGGCGGAGGAGGGGCCCCGCGTCCCTGGGTTCGCGGCGGGGCGGAGTCCCACGGACGCGGCGGCCGAGCACACCCTGCCTCGGCTGGGTCCTGGGAGGTCTTTCCTGACCTGGACCCTCCTTCTCTTCTTCCCGGCCTTCCTCCACCTCTGGCCGGCCACTCCCTCCCGGTCCATGTTCAGGGGATTCTCGATCCGTCATCCGGCTCCCTGAGGTGGCCCCCCATGAGCGCTCTCCCCTGTCGTGCGACCCTTCGCTTCCTCGCCCTGCTGGTCTCGGGCCTTGTCCCCGCCTCCTGCGCCCCACCGGTGGACCGCGCCGCCCGCTTCGACGTGGTGGAAGCCACGATCCCCGAGATGCAGCAAGCCCTCCAGGAAGGGCGCGTCACCTCGCGCGAGCTGGTGGAGGCGCACCTGGTGCGGATCGCCCTGTACGAGGAGGAGGTGAACGCCACCATCGCGGTGAACCCCCGCGCGCTCCAGATCGCGGACTCCCTGGACCGCGAGCGCGCCCAGGGCCGGGTGCGCGGGCCGCTGCACGGGATCCCCGTGGCGCTCAAGGACAACATCCACACCACCGACATGCCCACCACCGGGGGGGCGCTGGCCTTCGAGGGCTTCACCCCACCGTACCAGGCCACCCTCACCCGGAACCTGGAGGAGGCGGGCGCCATCATCCTGGCCAAGACGGTGCTGACCGAGCTGGCCAACTTCATGGCCGCCGGGATGCCCACCAACTACAGCGCGGTGGGCGGCTACGGCCGCAACCCCTACGACCCGCGCCGCGACCCCCGCGAGGGGCGCAACGACGGCCGCCCCGTCATGGCCACGGGCGGCTCCAGCTCCGGCATCGGAACGGCCATGAGCTTCTGGGCCGCCAACGTGGGCACCGAGACCTCGGGCTCCATCCTCTCGCCCTCCAACCAGAACATGCTGGTGGGGATCAAGCCCACGGTGGGGCGCGTGAGCCGCCACGGCGTGATCCCGATCACGGCGGACCAGGACACCCCCGGCCCCATGGCCCGGACCGTGACCGACGCGGCCATCCTGCTGGGCGCCCTCGAGGGCGCGGCGCCCGATCCCAACGATCCCGCCACGGCGACGTGCGAGCGTCCGCCCGAGGGAGACTACACCCGGTTCCTGAACGTGGACGGGCTCCAGGGCGCGCGCATCGGCATCCCGCGGGCGATGTACTACGACTCCATTCCGGTGCCGGGCTCCGACCGCCGGCGCGGCGGCATGTCGGAGGCGGCCCGGGCCGTGATGGACACCGTGATCGCCGTCCTGAAGGAGCGGGGCGCCGTGATCGTGGACCCCGCCGACATCCCCAGCCTCCTGGACCCCGACACGGCCAACAACCTGATGCTGCACGGGAGCAGCGTCGTGCTGGACTACGGGATGAAGCGGGACTTCAACCTCTGGCTCGCGTCCCTGGGGGAGGCGGCGCCCGTGAAGTCCCTCACCGAGCTCAGGGAGTGGAACCTGGCCCACCGCGCAGCCGGCTCCATGAAGTACGAGCAGGCCCGCCTGGACGCGTCGGACTCGCTGGACCTGGAGGGGGACCGCCCGCGCTACGAGGCCGACCGCGCCCGCGACCTGCGCCTGAACGGGGAGCACGGCATCGACGAGGTCATGGCCGCGCTCCAGCTCGACGCGCTCCTCTTCCCGGGCTCCGGCAGCGCGGGCATCGCCGCCAAGCCGGGGCACCCCACGGTCATCGTGCCCTTCGGGTTCGTGCCCAACAGCTCCGGCCCCGACTTCCCCGAGGGGTTCCAGCCCCGCCCCCAACCCTACGGCGTGAGCTTCACCGGCGGGGCGTGCAGCGAGCCGCGGCTCCTGGAGCTGGCGTTCGCCTTCGAGCAGGCCACCCAGCGCCGGGTGCCGCCGCCGGGGGCGCGTTGAGGGACCTGTGGCTCGAGAACCCTTCCCGCGGAAAAAGAAGGAGCCTCCTGTGAGATCCATGGAGCGGCGTTCGTTCCTGAAGGCATCGCTCTCCGGCATGGCCGCCGGCGGGCTGCTCGCGGGAGGGGCTCGCGAGCCCCTGCGGGCCCTGGCGGTCCCCCCGCGGGACGTGCTCGCGCAAGTGGGCGACACGGAGGCCTACTGGGAGTTGGTGAAGGCCCAGTTCACCTTCGAGCCCGGCCTCTACTACTTCAACAATGCCTCCCTCGGCCCCTCCCCCGAGCTGGTGGCCGACGCCACCGAGAGCTTCCGCCGCACCCTGGACGGGTATCCATCCAAGTACATGTGGGGCGGGTGGAACACGGACAAGGAGCAGGTCCGGGAGAAGGTGGCCCGCACCTTCGGGGTCTCGCCCGAGGAGATCGCCCTGATCCACAACACCACCGAGGGGATGAACCTGATCGCGGCCAGCATGGAACTGGAGCCGGGGGACGAGGTGATCCTGGTGGACCAGGAGCACTCCAGCGGCACCATCCCCTGGCAGTACTGGCAGGAGAGGAGGGGGATCAAGCTGGTGCGGCCCACCCTCCCTCTCCTCCCCGCGAGCCCTGGGGAGATCGCCGACCTCTACCGCCAGGCCATCACGCCGCGCACCCGCGTCATCTCGATGTGCCACATGGTGAATACCAACGGGATGATCCTACCGGTTCGGGAGGTGGCGGAGATGGCCCGCCCCCGGGGGATTCTGGTCGCGGTGGACGGCGCCCAGGCCGCCGGCATGTTCCCCATCGACCTGCGGGAGCTGGGGTGCGACTACTACGCGGCCAGCTCCCACAAGTGGCTGTTCTCTCCCAAGGGAGTGGGGATCTTCTACGCCCGGCGGGAAGCGCAGCACCACCTCCGGCCTCTCATCGTGGCCAGCGGATACGAGGACGAGTCGGTGCGCCGGTTCGAGAACTACAACACCCGGAACCTCCCCGAGCTCCTGGGGCTGGGGGTGGCCATGGACTTCAACGACCTCCTGGGCCCCGAGCGGAAGGGCAGGCGCATCTACGACCTGAAGCACCACTTCCGGGCGCGGCTCGCCGGCAGGGCGGCGTTCCGGCTCCAGACTCCGGCTTCGGACGCCCTCTCCTGCGGGATCACGACCGTCGAGATCGTGGGGCACCGGGTGGGGGAGGTGGGGCAGGCGCTGGCCGAGGAACGCATCGACCTGAGGCCCATGAGCGGCTTCGGCCTGAACGGGCTCAGGGTCTCGCTATCCGTCTTCAATACCCTCGACGACATCGACTACCTGGTGGACGCGATGGAGGAGGTCGCGGCCCGGGGAAGACCCTGACACATCCCCGACACGCCCCCATCCTCAACCGGTGGGCGGTCCCGGAGCCTGGGGGAGCTCACCCCGGCGGGTGGAGGTCTCCGGGTGTTGTCGCGGGCGGGGGATCTCCGCCTCCCGCCTCCACACCCGGCCGGGCCACCACCGCGATGCGTCCATCGGCCTGGGCGATCAGCAGCTCGCCCTCCCGGGCCGTCACACCCACGGGCTGGTCGATCCCCGGCACCGCATAGGCCTCCGTCAGGAGCTTCGTGGCCAGGTCGATGACCAGGAGGGTGGAGTGGGCCGCGCTCACGGCGTAGAGCCGCCCGTCCACTACAGCGGCGCCCGTCACCACGTACTCGGCCAGGGAACGGCCCTCGGCGGTGAAGGCCAGCCCCGCCCCCAGGCGCGGCAGGAACTCCGAGGAGAGCGTGAGGTCCCGGCGATCGAAGCGCGACACCACCAGGCGCGGGTGTCGCGGCGAGGGCACGCTCACCGTCACCAACTCCTGGGCCCCGGGGTCGTAGGCGAGGGACGAGACGTACATCTGGCGGGCGCGCAGCGTGGCCAGGCGCGAGCGCCGCAATTCGGTCACGCCGCCGCTGGTCTCCAGGAAGTTGCGCCACTCGTGGTCCTCGTCGGTGGCGGGATCGGGCCGCAGGAGGAGGTAGCTCTTGTTGACGGTGCCCACGGCCAGCGTGTCCCCCAGGAAGGCCGCTCCGGCGAGCGCCCCGATGTCCACGGCGAAAAAGGGATCGAGCTCCACCCGGTGCTCGACGCGGGAGAGGGAGGCGTCCAGCACGAACACCCCGTGGCGGTCCGTAACCGCCAGGAAGCGCCCGGTGGCGGGATCGCGGGCCAGGTCGGTGAGCCGGCCGCCGAGCGGGACGCTCACCTCCTCCCACGAGTGGATGGGCAGCGCGCCGAGACCGGCCAGGGGACCGGAGGCCGGATCCGCGTCGGCCTCCACCGCCGCGGGGTCGGGGACGGGGATGGTCCACGATCCCCGGAGGGAGATGGGACCGCGCAGCTCGTCGTTGGCCAGCCAGACCCAGCGGCTGGGGTTCCAGGAGAAGCGGAGCGGGTCGGCCTGGCCCATGAAAGGCGGAGGGCCGGTGGTGACGAAGGCCTGGAGCGCGTTGGCCGCCACCACCACCATGAAGATCCCCATGGCGAAGCGGCCCAGTCGCCCCGGCTCCCGGACTCCCGTCTGGACGGAGTCCTCGCGAAGAAGGATGAGGAGGATGGCCAGGACGAGCAGGACCACCCAGTGGATGAACCAGGACCAGGCGTAGGTGTGCACGCCGAAGAAGGCGCCGGCGAACCCCTGCCCCACGTCCCGGGCCAGGTGGAGGGCGGAGTGGCGGATGGCCATGAAGGTGCCCCACGCCCCCAGGAGCACCACGGCGCCCAGGTAGCGCGGCCGGGGACCGTAGCGCAGGACGAAGAGACCGGCCAGCGCCATGAGGGTCATGGAAGTGCGCTGCGCCCAGCAGAGGATGCAGGGCGACTCGCCGAAGGCCACGCCCAGCACGACGGCCGCCCCTATGGGGCCGGCCGTCAACAGGATCACGGCCCAGGCCAGGACGGTGCGTAGCCGCGCCTCGGAGATGCCCGTCATAGGTTCACCCCCGGCACCAGCGACCCGTGCGTGCCGATGAGGAAGAGGGCGGCCATGAGGAGGCAGGCCACCACCAGGAGGCCGAAGGCGAGTCGTTCCTTCTCCGGGCGGCGCCAGAGGAGGCCCGCCACGGTGAGGATGATGAGGAAGTTCAGGAATTCCATGCGGCTCCGTCCCCTCTGCGTCTCAGCGCGAATGAGGGGCTCCCGGGCAGGAGCCCCTCCATGTCCTTCCGCCCTCCGGCAAATCTCTCCCCCGGACCGGCTCCCGCCAAGGGCTCCCGGGATCCCCCCAACCCTCCGCGATCCCCCGACCCGGACCTTCCCCGCGGCTCATCCCTCCCGACACCCTCCGCCCTCCTGCAACCTTTCCCCTCCTGGCGGCGTCTACCGGGTAGGCAGTGGAGTCTACCCGATAGACCCTGGAGTCCGGCCATGGGCACGAGCCCCCTCGGAGAGTTCGAACAGGCGGTCCTGGCCGCCGTCCTTCGCCTGCACCCCGGGACCTTCGCCCTGGAGCTCCGCAAGGAGATCGAGGAGGTGGTGGGTCGCCCGGTGTCGCGGGGCGCCTTCTACACCACGCTGGAGCGCCTGGAGCGCAAGGGGCTCCTCACCTGGGAGGAGGCGCACCCCGAGCAGGCCCGCAGGGCGGGGGTGCAACGAAGGTTCCGCGTGACCCCGGCCGGGGTGGAGGCGCTGCGCGAGGCACACCGGGCCCTGGGGGCGCGCTGGGCACGCCTGGGCCGGACGCTGGAGGAGGCGTGATGGAGCGCCTGGCACGGTTCCTCCTGGAGAGGTCGCTACCCCGGGGGGTGGCCGGGGAGAGCACCCGCCTGGACCTGGAAGCGGAGCTCGCGGAGCGGCGGTCCGGCCGCCCGGGCCGGGGGCACGGGCTCTGGTACCTGTGGGAGGCACTCAAGCTCTGGGGCCACTTCGCCGGCCTGCGCGCCGGCCGGGCGCCCCTCCCGGGGGGAGGCGCGGCCCAGGGTCCGGGGCTCCCTCCATCCCACCTCGGAGGCGCTGGGGCGGGGTCCGTGGCGCAGGACCTGCGCTTCGCGGTGCGTACCCTGCGGCGGCGCCCCGGGTTCGCGGCGCTGGCGGTCGTGACCATGGGGCTGGGGATCGGGTCGGCCACCGCCATGTTCAGCGTGGTGGACGGAGTCCTGCTGCGCTCCGTTCCGTTCCCCGAGCCGGATGCGCTCGTGGACGTGTGGCTCACCTCGGAGGGCGCCCGGGGCGCGCCGGGGCTGGTGGGGCGGACCTGGGACCGGCTTCCGCTCTCCCTGGCCGAGTACCGGGCCTGGCGGCAGGAGAACACCACCTTCGCGGCCATGGCCGTCCACAACGCGGTCGAGACCACCCTCACCGGGGTGGGCTCCGCCGAGCGCATCAGCATGGGGCTCGGGAGCGCGTCGCTCCTGGAAGTGATGGGGGTGCGCCCCGCGCTGGGGCGCTGGTTCCTTCCCGAGGAGGAGGGGACGAACGCCGCCGCCGGCGACGCGGCCCGCGTGGCGGTCCTCAGCTACGAGTGCTGGCGGGACCGGATGGGGTCCGATGCCCTGGTGCTTGGGAAGGCCGTGACGCTGGACGGGGAGGACCACACCGTGGTCGGGGTCCTCCCGGCGGGGTTCCGCCTGCGGCACCTGGGGATGCACTGGCTGGGGGAGGACGGGCGGGGAGCGCGGGAGGTTTGGGTCCCCATCGGCTCCCCGGGTCTGGGGAACGGGAACAACCTGGAGGCGCTGGCGCGCCTGGCCCCGGGAGTGCCGCCCGAAGCCGCCCGCGAGGAGGCGCGCCGCATCCTCCTGGCGGACCGGGGCGGCAGGGGGGAGGTGAGGATCGTGCCCAGGACCGAGGACGAGACCCAGGGGCTGAGCTCCCCGCTCTGGCTCCTCCTGGGGGCCACCGGCCTCCTCCTCCTCATCGGGTGCGCCAACGTCGCCACCCTGAGCCTGGGCGAGATGCACGCCCGCCACCCCGAGATGGCCACCCGGACCGCGCTGGGGGCGGGTAAGGCGCGACTCGTCCGCCAACTCCTCACCGAGAGCCTCCTCCTGGGCCTGGCCGGCTCGGCCGTGGGGGCCCTGCTCGCGGTCGTGGGCACCCGGGCGCTGGTGGCCATGGCTCCCGCGCTGCCACGGGTGGAAGCCGTGGAGGTGAATCTGAGGGTGCTCCTCTTCGCCGGGGGAGCGGGGACGCTGGCCGGCATGCTCTTCGGCACCCTCCCGGCCTTCCTCGCGGCGGGGCGATCCGCCGCGGCGATGGGGTCCACCACGCGCACAGCCACTCGCCGGTCCTGGGAGTGGGAGCGGTGGCTGGTGCCCACGGAGATCGCCCTGACCATGGTGCTCCTGGTCAGCGGAGGGCTCCTGGCCCGTAGCCTCCAGCGCCTCCTGGAGGTGGACCCGGGCTTCGACGCCCACGGCCTGGCCACGGTGAGCGCGTACTTCCCCGGAGACGGGTACGCCACCCCCAGCGACGCGGTCGCCGCCCTGGGAGAGGTCCTGGCCCGGGTGGAGGCCCTCCCGGGAGTGAGCGCGGCCAGCGCCATCACCCGCCTCCCCTTCCCCGGGCTCACCAACACCACCACCGTCACCCTCCCCCCGGCCGGGGGCGAGGAGCCCACCCGCTTCGGCGCCCAGCAGCTCTACGTGATGCCGGGGTACCACCAGGTGATGGGGATCCCCCTCGTGGCCGGGAGGTTCCTGGACCCGGGGGACGACGGCTCGGCGCCTCGGGGGATGCTGGTGACCGAGAACATCGCACGCCGCCACTGGCCCGGGCGCTCCGCGGTGGGCGCCGGCGTCACGCACATCGGCGACGTGACCATTGTGGGCGTGGTAGGGGACGAGAAGCGGAGCTCCCTGATCGTGGCGCCCGACCCGGCCTTCTACATGTCCCTCCTCCAGCGGCCGGCCCGGGAGGTGAGCCTGGTGGCCCGTACGGGCGGGGATGCCGCCGCGCTGGCAGGGGAGATGCGCGATCTGGTGCGGGCCTTCGACGCGGGGATCCCGGTGCGGCAGGTGACCACGCTTCCCCACCTCATCCAGGCCTCGGCGGCCCAGGAGCGCTACCGGGCCCTCCTCCTCTCCCTCTTCGCCCTTCTGGCCACCCTCCTGGCGGCCGTGGGGGTCTTCGGCACCACCGCCCGGGCCGTGGCGCAGCGCAGCAAGGAGATGGGGGTGAGGATGTCGTTGGGCGCCGGTGAAGACCGCCTGGTGGGCAGCGTGGTCGCCCGGGGCCTCGGCGCGGGCCTCGCCGGCACCGCCGCCGGGCTCCTCCTGGCCGCGGGGGCGGGTCCGCTCCTGGCCGGGTTCCTCTTCGGCGTGGAGCCCTTCGATGCGAGCACCTACGGCGCCGCCGCGCTCCTCCTCCTCCTCGTCACGGGAACCGCGTGCTGGCTCCCGGCCCGGCGCATCGCCAGGCTGGATCCGGCCACGGTGCTGCGGGGGGACTAGCCGCCTGGCCGACTCTTGCCGGGTCGTACACCTCCTTGTTTCGCCACACGGCCAGCATGATGGATGCCACCTGACGAGCCACGGTCAGCTTCGCCAGGTTCGGCTTCGTGCCGCCGTCCAACAAAAGCAGATAATGGCGATACAACGGCTCGTCCTTGGCCTGACCGATGACCGTCGTGGCCGCTCCCTTGAAGATCCCCTTCAGCGTCCGGTTCGCGTTCCGCGTCAGGCCACGGGTCTGTTGGACCTGAGCCTTCACCCACCACCTGCGAGTGCAATCGCCGCCCGCTCGGGCCCGGCGTGGCCACCGTGCAGCTTGACGCGTGAGCGTCCAGTCCGACATACCTGTCCATGAGTGGCGTTCTCCTTCTCGGAGGGTGGGTACTGTACGTCCGCAAACGACAGTGTGTCCCCTCCCGTTGGAGAACGCCATTCGTTGTTCAGTGTGTTGCACTCGGGCATCGCTCCCCCATCCCCCGCCGACACGGCCTTGAAGCCCAAGCGCCCAGCGGAGCCCGACGCACAGCCTCCCTCGCACGTCCCCCCGACCCCCTGCCCGTCACTCCGACCGGAAGGCCTCCACCGGATCCACCTGCACGGCGCGCCACCCCGGCAGAAGACAGGCCCCCAACGCCACCAGCAGGAAGAAGAGCGTCACGATCCCGTAGGTGGCCGGATCCCGGGGGTCGGTCTGGAACAGCAGGCCCTCCACGAAGCGCGCGCCCCCCAGGGCGCCGGCGATCCCCAGAACCGCTCCCCCCATCACCAGGGCCATGCCCCGGGTGAGAACGAGGCGCAGGATTCTCCCACCCGTCGCCCCCAGGGCCATGCGGATCCCGATCTCGCGGGACTGACGCCGCACCAGGTACGCCAGCACTCCGTAGAGCCCCATGGCCGCCAGCCCCAGGGCGACGGCGGCGAACACGGCAAGGACCGCCGCGATGGCCCGGTCCGCTCCGATGGAGGTCGATACCACCTCCTCCATGCTGTGGGGCGCGCTCAGGACCAGCTCCCGGTCCTGCTCCCAGACCCGCTCCTGAATGGGCCGGAAGAGAGCCATGGGATTCCCTGCCGTGGTCACGATGAGGCGCATGGTCTGGGCCGGCTGCTGGGCATAGGAGAAGAACATGGCAGGGCGGGCATCGCGCTGCAGGGAGGAGTTGCGGTGGTCCTCCACCACGCCCACCACCTCGTAGTAGCCCGGCTCGCTCCCCTCGTCCACCGCCACGGTCCGCCCCAGGGGGTTCTCGTCGGGGAAGACGGCCTCGGCCGTGGATCGGGAGATGATGATGACCGGAGGGGACCCCGCGTCGTCGCTGCTCTGGAAGGCCCTCCCCGCCACCATGGGAATGTCCATCACCTCGAAGTAGTCCGCCGAGATGACGCGGCGATCGGCCCAGGGGGCGGCCCGATTGTCGGCCGGCGGGCGCTCCGGCGCCCAGATGGCGACGTTCCCGCCGGAATGCACGATGGGCAACCGATTGATCATTCCCACTTCCTGGACCCCGGGAAGCCCCTCCACGCTCTCCCGCAGCTCCTGGAAGAACTGGAGGCGCTGGGGAGGCTCGGGATAGCGCTGGGCGGGAAGGGAGACGGCGGCGGTGAGGACGCCCTCCACCCGGTATCCGGGATCCACCGAGCGCAGCTTCGCGAAGCTCTTCAGGAGAAGCCCCGAACCCATGAGAAGGACCAGGGAGACGGCCACCTGGAAGACCACCAGGGTGCTCCGGAAGCGCGCGCCCCCCCGCCCTCCGGAGCCCCGGGCCCCCTCCTTCAGATCCTGGGCCGGGTTCGCCCGGGCGGCCGCCAGGGAGGGGAAGGTGCCGAAGAGGAGGACCGTGGCCAGGGAGAGGACCAGCCCCGTTCCCAGCATCGTGGGCGACATCCCCACCCCCCGCAGGTCCAGGAACTCCATGGGGATCAAGCCCAGGATGAGCTCCTGGAGCCAGAGAGCCAGGGCGATGCCAAGGCCCCCGGCGGCCAGCGCCAGGATCCCGCACTCCACCAGGAGCTGCCGGGTCAGGCGAAAACGACCGGCCCCCAGGGAAGACCGGATCGCCATCTCGGAGGTTCTGGCACTGGCCCGCGCCATGAGGAGGCTGGCCACATTGCTGCACGCGATGAGGAGAACGAGGACGATGGCCCCCATGAGGAGGAGGAGGGACTGGCGGTATCCCTCCACCATGGCATTCTGGAGATCATCCACCTGGATGGCCTTCCCCCGGTTGGAATCGGGGTAGGCGTCCTGGAGCCGAAGCGAGATCAGATCCACTTCGGTCCTGGCAGCGTCCAGATCGGTCCCTTCGGCGAGGCGCCCCACCAGGAGCCAGTTGTGATAGCGGCGGGTGATGGGATCGGAGTTCCCCGGCCAGGGCGGGAGCCAGATGTCCGTGTCGGTCATGAAGCGGAACCCGGCGGGCAGGACACCCACCACGGTGGCCGCATTCCCACCGATCACGAGGGTCTTTCCGATCACGTCCCGGTCCTCTCCGAACCAGCGCTGACAGAACTCGTGGCTGAGGACGACCTGCGCGGGGCTGTCCGGGGAAAGCTCGTCGATGGTGAAGGTCCCCCCCCGCGCCGGATGAACGCCGAGGGTGGCGAAGAGGTTGGGGGTAGCGGAGTTCGTGATGGCCTCCACCGGCTCGTCCGAGCCGGTGACGGTCACGGGGCTGGAGAAAATGGTGAAGGCCGCAAGCGACGGGAGGGTCTCGGCCTGGTCCCGGACGTCCATGTAGTCCGGAAAGGCCGTCCAGGGGTTCACCCTTCCGTCGAAGGTGGTCCGGCCCATGACGAGGCGGTCCGACTGGGGATAGGGGAGGGGATTCAGCAGGGCCGAATCCAGGACCGAGAACATGGCCGTGGTCCCTCCGATCCCCAGGGCGAGGGTCAGCAACGCGACGACGGTGAAGCCCGGGCTCCTGCGGAGGGTGCGGAAGGCGAATCGGACGTCGGAGGAGAAATCGGACCCGGGCCCGCGCCCGGACTGGTTCGGCTGATTCATCGTTCGTGGATCCCTTGGTTCGGTGATCACCGCCCGGGCCCTGTCCAACAGGCCGCCGAGCCGGAAGCGGGTGAGCCCCTCCGGCCGGCCTTGGCTATTGGATGAGATGGAGGGCCGGGAAGTTTGTGGGCTCAGCACGGCGAGACGGAACGAGCCGCGGGGCTGGGGCGTCAGAACAGGAGGCCCAGCCGCGACGATGGTCCGCTCGGGGTCGAGGTCGTGTCCCCTGCCTGCTGACGATCCCTGAGGCTTGCGCTGCCGGAGGCACGGTCCCATCGTCACGTTCGCCTTTGGTCAGTGGCCAGACCGGAGATCCCCGGCTGCGGGACGTTCCGTCCGGTCGGGTTTCGATTTTGCCGCTTGCTTCGCCCACCCGTTCACCAGGTGCGGAGGTATCCGTGCACCCGCTCCGACGCGTCGCTCCGCCCTCGCGGCGTTCCGTCCTCGCCGCCGTCGCTGCCCTCGCCTTCGCATCGACGCCGGGCCACGCGCAGTCCGCAGGCGAGGCCGCGCGAATCGACCCGGCCGGCCGCGCCGTCCTCATCACGGGGGCCACGTCGGGCATCGGGCGGCTCACGACGGAGCTGCTGGCCCAACGCGGCTTCTTCGTCTACGCGGGGGCCCGTTCGGACGAGGACATGGCGTCGCTGAACGCCCTGGACGGCGTACAGGCGGTGCGGCTGGACGTGACGCTCCCGGAGCAGATCGAGGCCGCCGTCGAAACGGTGCGGGCGGGCGGGCGTGGATTGTACGCACTCATCAACAACGCCGGTGTGGCGACCCTCGGCCCCATCGCGGAGATCCGGGACCGGGACCTGGCCTTCGACCTGGACGTGAACCTGTGGGGGGCCGTTCGCGTGACCCGCGCCTTCGCCCCCATGATCGTGGAGAGCCGGGGACGGATCGCCACCACCACGTCCATCGCGGGCCTCGTGCCCTACCCACTCAGCAGTCCGTACGTGGTGAGCAAGTACGCGGCGGAGGGATTCGTGGACCAACTGGCCACGGAGATGGCACCGCTGGGGGTGGCCGTAGCGGCCATCGAGCCCGGCGCGTACGACAGCCGCCTGGGCATGGGGATGGCTGCCCGCCTCCGGGAGGCCGGGTACGGCGGGGCGGGCTCACTCTTCGAGGGGCGTTTCACCGGCTGGGCCGAGCGCGTGGCCGACCGCTCGGCGCTGGACGAGCCCACCGAGGTGGCGGAGGCCTACTTCGACTTCCTGACCGCCCCGTCGCCGCGTCGCCGCTGGATGGTCGTGCCCGGGAAGCGCGAAGCCGAGCTCACCCTCTCGACACTCATGCGGCGGGTCGCCGAGATGAACCAGGGGGACCACGCCTACACGCGTGACGAGCTGGTGCGCATGCTGGACGCCGCGCTGGACGCGGTGAAGGCAGGCCGGTGAGCGCCGGGGAGCTGCTCGGCTGGGATCAGGGTGGGGAATTCAGCCTGGATGGGAATGTCCGCTAACCTGGGCGATCCCGGCTCCGTGCTCCCGGCCCTCCCCCACCACCACGAATCGCTCCCCCTCCCCCATCAGAAAGCGTGCGCACGCTCAGGCTCCTGGAGCCAGGAGGGACGGTGGGGTGCCCGGAGCAGGAGGGGGCATTCGCTCGGGTCACCGGGGAGCTGCAAACCGATGCGGAGCTGGCCCCCCAGCGCCCGAGCGTAGGCTCGGAGGGTCGACACACGGACATCACCCCGGCGCTCCAGCTTCGACACGTCCGATTGGGAAATGCCCATACGACGGGCCACCTCTGCCTGCGTCAGCCCTCTCCGGCGGCGCACGTCAGCGAGGCCCTCACCCCCCATCTCCTCCTCCCCCCTCAGCCGTTCGATCCACGTGCGCCAGAGGGTGGACGTTCCGTACATCGGATGGGCCTCGCACAGGCGCAGCACGGTTCCGGCCGTCGGGCCCCACGGGTCGGACGCCACGGCCCGTAGCAGCGGGGCCCAATCATCGAGATCCCCACGATCGAGGAGAGCGTCGATCGCGGCTGGTCCGAGCTCGGCCACCGGAGTGCGCGGGGCGTAGTCGAGGTGAGGAATGTGCATGCTTCAGCGCTCCTCCATTCCCACGTCCAGGACCTCGGCGGCAAGGGAGCGAGCGTCCTCCCGTACGTTCTCCCATACGCGCCACCGCTCCCCGAGCTGGCGGTAGTGGGCGAGGTCCAGCCCCGAGAGGTCGTAAGGCGCCGGATCGGCGAGCTGCTTCGCCAGCTGCGTCGCCACCCTTCGGCTTCCCGGTCCGATCTGATCCTCGTAGTACTCGTCCATGCCCACGATCACCCGGGCCGACTCCCGGAGCCCCAGACGGGCCGCCAGAGCGACGAGATCGAGGTAGTCCCGTGTGGCGTTGCGTCGCAGCACGAGCCACGCCTTGACGCGGAGGATCTCCTCCAATGTGGGGACCCTGAGACGGCGACCCCCAAACTCGACCTCCTCCACCTCGAGGGGGCGACGGCGGATCAACTGCCGGATCCCGGTTTCCACTCCGTCCAGGCTTCCCAGGATCAGCACCTGCGGCCGGAGGCGTGCCGTGATCCAGCCTTCGGTCTGCTCCAGGGCGCCCAGAACGTCATCGAAGCGGTCCCGCAGGTCGGCGAGAACGTGATCGTCATCCAGGGACACACGGTGCCGCGCATGGTGGGCGGCGGCCGTCCCTCCCACCAGCACCGCATCGGGCAGGATTTCCTGGAGGCGCGCCGCTGCATTCAGCACGCGCTCGAAGTCGGCAGATCGGGACGTATCAAGGCCTTTCATCACTAGTGAGTATAATGCATAACTGTAGGCTGGCAAGTGTCCACTTTCCCGGGCGACCGGCGTGCGGAGGTCGCTTCCGACCTCGTGGCGGCGCGCGTGCTGCATGGCCTCCCCGCCGCGGTGGCTTTGCGGGGGGGCATGGCGATCCTGCCCCGGGACCCCGACTCCGAGGCCATCGCGGCCCATACCGCCCTCCGGCTGGAGGAGTAGAAGAGCCCGACACCCCTCCCCGCCCGCGAGCGCCTGGGGCCGGAGTACCCGAGCCTGCATCCCGCGGTGGCCCCGGCGCTGGTGCCGGCGGGGGGCGCTCTGGATCCACTGGCACGAACCGCACCCCCTACCCTAGCTTCTTCCCGGCTCCCCCACCCAGCGGGAGACCCCTCGGGAGGATAATCGACATGTCCGACGGGCGGCTTCGTGAGATGGAGCAGCGGGTGGCGCGCCTGGAGCGCCTCCTGGATCGCGTTCTCGACCTGGTGCAGCAGCTGAGGGCCGACGTGGGGCTGCCGCCCTCCCCTCCCCCTCCTGAGCGGGGAGCGGCTCCCTCCCGGGCCCGGGTGGAGGAACCCGCCGGAGCCGACCTGCCGGGGGAGACCGGAGGTCGGACCGGCGAGACCCCACGCCACGCCGCGCCCCCGGGTCGAGCACCGCGCCCTCGGCTCGGCTGGGAGAGCCTCCTCATGCCCCAGGGCCCGGTCCTGAGCCGGGTCGG
>JBFYZE010000027.1:0-6334 GCA_041309665.1 Gemmatimonadales bacterium
CCGGGTGCGCGGCGACGGCGTCCGGGAGGCCTTCGGCGGCGGCCGCTGAGCGACCCGTGGTGCCCTGCTAGCCGTGACCCTCCGCGTGGCCGTGGTCGTGCCCCGCGCACGCCTCCTCATCGCTCATCGCCCTGAGCTCGCCGGCGCGGAACGCCTCGAGCGCCGCGGCCACGGTCCAGGCCTCGGTGACCAGCACGGGGACCCCGGCATCCAGCAAGCGCTGCAGCGCACGCCTTCCCAACCCCCGGCAGACCACCGCGTCCGGGGCGTGGCCCACCAACCCCATCGCGGGGTTGCACCGGCCGTGCTCGTGGTGCTCGTGGGCGTTGCTCCACGCCTCCACCAGCCCGGACGCCGTATCCACGAGGGTGAAGAACGGCGCGCTCCCGAAGTGGGGTGAGAGCCTGGAGGCGAGGCCGGAACCATCGATGGTGGGAAGGCACAGACGCATCAGCTGCTCCTTTCGTGGGGGCGCCTCGCGACGGGGCGCATGCAGTAACGGTGGGGGCCATAGGCCACCTGGACGATCTTCCCAGCTTCCATGAGCTCGCCCACGACCGTCCGGGGAACTCCCCCTCGAGCGAGGAGCCGCTGGACGGCCACCTCCCTCATGGGATGGACTGCGGTGATGCTCAGCAGATCCGCCACGGGATCCCCGGTGGAGGCGAAGGCGTCGCCCTCGTACCCCATGAGGAGCTCCACCCGCGGATGGAACGCGCGGAAGATCTCGTAGGCCCGCGCGACGCCCGCCTCCTCGGGAGGAACGACCCACGCCTCGGCGGGAGGCCGCGTCGGGACGGCCAGGTAGGCGGTGTGAGGAGCCAGCTCGCCGACGAAGACGGCGGTGGCGCGGAGCTCGTCCTCCGTATCGTTGACGCCGTCCACCAGCATGGTCTCGGTGGTGAGCACCCCTTCGAAGCTTCCGGCGAAGGCACGCATGCCGTCCAGGACCGTGGGCAGGTCCAGGCCGCGGTGGGGCCGGTTGATCTTCCTCCACGCGCCCTCCCGGACCGCGTCCACCTTGACCGAGACACGGTCGGCGGCGCACAGCGCGGCACGCACCTCGGGAAGGTGGAGGAGGGACCCGTTGGTGATCACCGCGATGGGGATCTCCAAGGGGCGGAGGAGCCGGATGGCGGCCAGCAGATCCTGGTCCAGCGTGGGCTCGCCGTCGGGCACGAAGGAGAGGTGGTCCACCTGCTCCCCCACGCGGCGCGCGGCGTCCACGCGGCTGCGGACGGCCGCCGCGATGCCCCGGGCGTCGTAGAAGGCCCGCCGCTCCCGCCGCATCTGCACGGTCTGCCCCACCTGGCAGTACACGCAGGCGTACGTGCAGACCTTGGGCGGGATGTTGTTGACGCCCAGGCTGCGCCCGAACCGGCGGGAGGGGACGGGACCGAAGGTGGTGCCCGGCGCCACATCCGCCGACCCGCCGTGGATCGGCCCCCCCGGAGCCTTCTCGCCTTCGAATGACATACCCATGGGTATCTCCTCGTTCAAACTTACCACAACCACCGACACGCTGCAAAACCAAACCACGGAGAGCACAAAGGAAGCGCCATGCATTCCTTGCCACGCTGTTCCCCGGTCGGATATACTCGTGGGTATGTCACTGGCCACGACTCCGGATCGCCGGGAACGGGGGGCTCCGCCCGATGCGCTGCTGGACGCGGCGTTCCGGGTCTTCGCCGAGCGTGGCTACCGCGCGGCCAGGCTCGACGACGTGGCCGCCGCCGCGGGCGTCACGAAGGGCGCCATCTACTACTACTTCGAGGGGAAGGAGGACCTCTTCCGGCAGGCGGTGCAGAGCCGGCACCGAGCCATCTTCTCCGCGATCGGGAGCGCCCTGGAGGCGGAGCGTGCTCCGGCCTCGGCGCGGATCCGACTGGCGCTGCGCCGGGTGTGGGACCACTGGCAGGAGCCCGGGTGGGGGCACGCGCTCCGGCTCATGCTGGGCGAGGTGAGCACCGAGTTCCCCGCCCTGTTCAGGATGTGGGCCGACGAGGGGCCCATCCATGGCTGGTCGCTCATCCGTGACCTGGTGGAGGAGGGGAAGCGGGAGGGGGAGTTCCGCGCCGACGTGGACTCGGAGGTGGCCGCTCGCGTCCTCATCTCCGGACTCATGCTCCAGGCCACGCTCCACGTGCACCTGGGCTTGGCGGACCGGGCTCCGTGCCATCCCGACCGGCTCTTCGATTCGGCGGTCGAGCACTTCCTCCATGGCCTGGCTCTGACCCGGGTGGTCGCGCCTGCACCCCCGGCGGCGCCGTGACGGCGGGAATGGGATCGGCCGGCCCCAGCGCCCCTTCTGCGGCCCCCTCCCCCGCCGTGCGCCTCGCCGTGGGATTCCGCGCCCTGGAGCCCCGCGCCTACCGGAGCGTGGGTGGCCGCGAACTGAAGCTCGACCTCCATGTGCCGGCCGGGGCGCCCTCTGGGCCGGGTGGTCCCTGGCCCGTGTTCGTGTTCTTCCATGGAGGTGGCTGGATCATCGGCGGCCGGGAGACGGTTTCGCTCCACCTCCTCCCCTGGATGGAGCGGGGGTGGGCCACGGTGAACGTGGAGTACCGCCTGGCACGGGAAGCGCGGGCCCCCGCCGCGGTTTGGGACGCCCGCCACGCCGTGAGGTGGGTCTTCGAGCATGCCGGGGAGCACAGCCTCGACACGGGGCGCGTGGTCCTGGGCGGGTTCTCATCGGGGGCCCACCTCGCGCTCATGGCCGGGTTCGGGGGGGCGTTGCCGCCGGAGGCGGGCCGGGAGGAACCGAAGGACGCGGAAGCCGCTGACGCCTATCCCCCTGTCGCGGCCGTCGTGAGCTGGTTCGGGATCAGCGACGTGGCGGCGCTCGTCGATGGGGAGCGGCCGAGGGCGTTCGCTCGCCATTGGCTCGGGCCCCGGCCCGACTTCGTAGGGCTGGCCCGCACGCTCTCGCCCGTCGAGCGCATCGGCCCCGGCACGCCCCCCGTCCTCTCCGTCCACGGAGACCGGGACCCGGTGGTCCCCTTCTCCCAGTCGGAGCGCCTCCACGAGGCGCTGGACCGGGCCGGCATCCCCAACCGGCTCCACGTGGTGCCGGGGGGAGGGCACGGCGACTGGGACGCCGACACATGGGGCCGCGCGTACGACGCGGTCTTCGGGTTCGCTGAGGAATTAGGAGCCCCGACCACGCGGTGACGTGGGGGCGGCACCTACGGAGCCGTCTCCCTCATTCCCCCCGACGCCCCGCCTGATCCGCAGGCCGCGGGCGTCGTCTGCGTGCCCCCCACCCGAGCCCCGAAGGAGATTCGCCGGATCAACCCCTAGACAAACCATAGACATGGCAGTATCATAGTTGGACAATTCTTATACGAAAGGGCGGTTTATGACCACACGGATGCTTCTGACGGCGATGCTGATCCTGGCAGGAACGGCACCTCTCGCGGCTCAACAGGACGGTCCTGGCCGCCCCTCGGAGGTCGGCGGCGGGGCCGTGACGGGACGTCCCTCCGGTGCGACCGGGGAGACTCCCTCCTCCGTCCTCCTGGGCTCCCTGGTGGACGCCACCGACGGGCGCCCCCTCCAGACGGCTCCGGTGGAGCTCCGCTCCGCCCACGACTCCTCCCTCGTCGCCGGGACGCTCACCGACGCGTCCGGCCGCTTCCGCATCCAGGGGGTCCCGGCGGGGAGCTACTTCGTGCGCGCCACCATGCTGGGGTATGCCCCGGCCCTGCTGGAGGGGGTCGCCATAGCCCAGGGTCAGGGTGCGGTGCGGCAGCTCGGGGTGATCCGCCTCGAGGTCAGCGCCGTGGCCCTGGAGGGGATTCAGGTGACCGCCGAGCGCGCGACGGTGCGCATGGACGTGGACCGCACCGTGTTCAGCTCCCGGAACCTCCCCTCCACCGCCGGAGGCAGCGCCGCGGACGTCCTGCGGAACGTGCCCTCGGTGGACGTGGACGCCGACGGTCAGGTGAGCGTCCGCGGCAACTCGAACGTGGTCGTGCAGATCAACGGACGGACCGCGCCGTTCCAGGGAGACGCCCTCGCGGTCTACCTGAAGCAGCTCCCTGCGGGGACCATCGACCGGGTGGAGGTCCTTCCCAATCCGGCCGCCAAGTACGACCCCGAAGGCATGAGCGGGATCGTGAACATCGTGCTCCGCCAGAACACCGACATGGGGCTCAGCGCCGCCGTCACCGTGGCGGGGAGCTCGTCGGACCGTTTCAACGGCTCGGGAACGGTGGGCTTCCAGCAGGGCCGCCTCAACCTGGCGGGCATGTACGCCGTGAACAGCGATCTCCGGCGGCCGACCGGCACCATGGAGCGACTCAACCTCGCCGGTCCGGGGGCCGGCGAGACGATCTTCCAGAACAGCCAGGGGCTGCAGGAATCCCTGGGGCACTCCCTCACGGGGAGCGTGGACTTCCGCGTGCTCCCCGCCACTACCGTGTCCCTGCAGGCGTCGGGGAACACCAACGGGAACGAGGCCCTCACCGTCAACGACTTCCGCCTCCTGGCCGGCCCGGCCGACCAGGCGCGAGCGTGGGCCAGCGCCACGGGGTCGGACCGTGACCTGCGCTCAGGCGACCTGACCCTGGGCCTGAGGCACGCTCCGGCGCGGGGCCGCAACGAGCTCTCCCTGGAGGCTCGCCTCACCGGGAGCAGAGATGCCGCGGAGGCCCGCTACGGCGACGGGTCGCTGGCGACCCTGCGGGAATTGACGCGCAACGAAACCTCGAACCGTGAGGCCTCCCTCCAGCTCGACATCACCAGGACGTGGGGAGGCCTCAAGCTCGAGTCCGGCGCCCGGGCCGAGGAGAGGCTCATCGACACGGAGCTGTCGCGCCTCCCGTTCACCGGGGGCGGGACCGTCGCCGGGGGCAACGACTTCGATTACCAGACCCGGATCTACGCAGGGTACGCTCAGGCATCCCGCGCCCTCGGGCCTGCAAGGCTCCAGGCAGGCGTCCGCCTGGAGCATGCGGACACCCGCTTCGATCTCACCACGCTGGGACAGTCCTACGACAACCGGTACACCAACCTGTACCCCAGCGCCTCGACCCTCCTCGACCTGGGAGCCGGCAGGAGCGTGGGGCTCGGATTCAGCCGGCGGGTCCAGCGGCCCCGAACCGGGCAGCTCAACCCCTTCCCCCTCCAGGAGGACTCCCTGAGCCTGATGGTGGGAAACCCGTCCCTCCTGCCCCAGTATACGAACTCCTTCGACCTGACGCTGCAGGCCACGGGCGCGGCGGGCACCCTCCAGGTGGCTCCCTTCCGCCGGGTGACCACGAACCTGATCCGCCACTACAAGACCATCGACCCCACCACCGGCATCTCCACCACCACCTTTCGCAACTTCGACCGCAGCGCCCAGTGGGGCGTGGACGCGACCGCGACGGGCCGGCTCGGAGGGCGGCTCAGCGGCATGCTGGGCGGCAACGTGGCGCAGGTGAACACGAGCGCGGAGAGCCTCCAGGCCGGTCTCGGGAGCAGCGCCATGGCCTGGTCGGTGCGGAGCAACGCCTCCTTCAAGCTGGCGTCGGCCACGGACCTGCAGGGCTTCGTCATGTACCGTGCCCCCATGAAGATCGAGCAGGGGCGCATGCGCTCGTTCGTGGTCAGCAACGTGTCGGTGCGGCAGCGCGTCCTCGACGGGAAGGGCGATGTGGTCCTGCGCGTGAGCGACCCCCTCGGCAAGATGAACTTCGGCTTCTACACCGCCGACGAGGTCCATGAGCAGGACTTCCTGCGCCGCGTCGATGCCCGGAGCGTGACGCTCAGCTTCAGCTATGCCCTCGGCAGGCCGCCGCGGCTGCGGCAGGCCCAGGCGGAGGAGATGGAGATGGGGATCCGCTGACGAGTCCAAGCAGCCCATTGAAGACGCGCCCCCGGAGAGCCCGGCAGCTCCTCGGGGGCGCGTCGCGCTCCTCCACGTCCGAGCATCCTCGCCCGCGCCCTTGTGCCGGGCCGTTCCGCGGCGCAGCATAGCCCGAGACCCCCGTCCCGGAGGACCCCATGCTTCGCCCGCGCACACTGCTCTCCGTCGCCCTCGCCGGCGCCCTGACCTTCGCGGCGCTCCCCGCCCCCCCGGCCTCGGCCCAGCAGCGCGAGGGCCCGGTCCTGTTCGTGCGCTACCAGCACCAGGGGCGCGTTGCGTGCGGCACCCTCCAGGGGGAGCGGATCCAGGAGATCGAGGGGGACCTCTTCGGCGAGCACCGGACCACGGACCGCTGGATCCCCCTGGCCGACGTGAAGCTCCTTCCGCCCACGGAGGCGAAGAAGGTCATCGCCGTGGGACTCAACTTCCAGAGCCACCTGGGGACGCGCGCCCCCGCCGAGTACCCGGGGCTCTTCGCCAAGT
>JBFYZE010000028.1:0-3336 GCA_041309665.1 Gemmatimonadales bacterium
AGGTGGAGCAGCCGAAGACGCGCTAGATTCCGGCCCATGGACGCATACCTGAGCACGCGCGGCGCGGGGCCGGTGCCCTTCGCCCAGGCCCTGCTCCGGGGCCTCGCTCCCGACGGAGGACTGTACGTCCCGGCCACTCCGCCCGAGCTGGGAGTGGGTGAGCCCCCCGCGGGAGGCACCTTCGCCGACACGGCCCGCTGGGCTGCGGCCCGGCTCCTCCCGGGTGCCATGGAGCCGGAGGTGCTGGAGCGGGTCGTCGCGGAGGCGTTGGACTTCTCCATGCCCCTGGTGGAGGTGGAGAAGGACACCTTCGTGCTCGAGCTCTTCCACGGGCCCAGCCTGGCGTTCAAGGACGTCGGCGCCCGCTTCATGGCCCGGGCCATGGCGGCGATCGCGGCCCCGGGGCCCACCCACACCGTGCTGGTGGCGACGTCCGGAGACACCGGAGGAGCGGTCGCGTCCGCGTTCCACGGCCTGGCCGGGTACCGCGTGGTGGTGCTCTTCCCCCGGGACGGCATCAGCGAGCGCCAACGCAAGCAGATGACGACGCTGGGCGGCAACGTGGTGGCCCTGTCCGTGGACGGCACCTTCGACGACTGCCAGCGCCTGGCCAAGGGAGCCTTCGCCGATCCCGCGCTGCGCGAGGCGTGCGCCCTGACGTCGGCCAACTCCATCAACATCGGACGTCTCCTCCCGCAGGCGTTCTACTACCTCCACGCCGCCTCCGGGCTGGGGTGGAGCCGTGCTCCCGCCACGTTCGTCGTCCCCTCGGGCAACCTGGGGAACCTGTGCGCCGGGCTCCTCGCCCTCCGCGCCGGGATGCCGGCCCGCGGATTCGTGGCCGCCACCAATCGCAACCGCACCTTCGTGGACTACGTGGAGCGCGGGACGGTGGCGCCGCGTCCCTCCGTTCGCACCATCTCCAATGCCATGGACGTGGGCGATCCGAGCAACCTCGAGCGCGTCCGCTGGCTCTACGGGGACGACGCAGCACGCCTCCGCGCGCACGTGCATCCCCTTTGGGTGGACGACGACGCCACCCGGGAGTGCATCCGCCGGGTGCACGGCGAGACCGGGTACGTCCTCGATCCCCACGGCGCCGTGGGCTGGCAAGCCATGGTCCGCGCCCGCGGAGCGGAATCGGGCCCCTGGGTGGTGCTCGCCACCGCTCATCCCTGGAAGTTCCCCGAGGTGGTGGAGCGCGTGACCGGCCACCGGATCGCTGCGCCCGAGGGCATGGAGGCGCGGCTGTCCGGCCCGGAGCACGCCACGCCGCTCCCCGCCGACGGCGCCGCGCTCGCGGCG
Source organism: Gemmatimonadales bacterium (assembly GCA_041309665.1). Classification (GTDB taxonomy): domain Bacteria; phylum Gemmatimonadota; class Gemmatimonadetes; order Longimicrobiales; family Gaopeijiaceae; genus SZUA-318. The sequence goes on from JBFYZE010000028.1 coordinate 1,306, forward strand.
CTCCTCCTCGACTCAGGCAGTCCATGAACCCCCTCTCCAAGGCCCAGGTCCGCGCTCCCTGCTCCACTTCGAACCTCGGGTCCGGGTTCGACACCCTCGGCCTCGCCCTCGATCGGCACCTCCAGGCCACCTTCGAGCCCGGCGGGAGAGAACTGGAGTTGGTGCGCACGGGCACGCTCTCGGTCCTGGAAGCGGATCCCGGGCGCGACCTCCTCGCCATGACGTTCGACCGCTTCGTCTCCGAAGGGGGCGCCTCGCCGAGCGGGATCCTCCGTGTCCATTCCGACATCCCCCTGAAGAGAGGGCTCGGCTCGTCCGCCGCCGCGCTCGTGGCCGGCCATGATCTCGCCCTGGCCGCCCTCGGACGCCCCTCCGACCCGGTGGCCGCCTTCCGCTATGCGAGCCACCGGGAGGGCCACGGGGACAACGCTGCCCCGTGCGCGCTGGGCGGATTCCGGGCCGTGGTGCCCGGCTCCGACGGACTGCGCCCGCTGGCGCTGGAGCTCTCCCGCGACGTGGGCTTCGCCTATGCCGCCCCGAGCGTGGGCCTGGGCACCCCGGAGGCGAGGGCGGCCCTGCCCCGCCAGGTGCTCCACCACACCGCGGTGGCCGCCCTCGGCCGGCTGGCTGCGCTGCTCCGCGGCCTCGCCCTCGGCGACCCGGAGCTCATCCGCGTCGGGGTCGAGGACGAGCTGCACGTGCCCCACCGCCTCCCCCTCATCCCCGGAGCGTTCAGCGCCATCGCGGCGGGGTACGAAGCGGGGGCGTGGGGCGTGACCATCTCCGGGAGCGGGTCCGGGCTCCTGGCGCTCTGCGCCGTGGAGGATGCCCCGGGGGTGGCCGGCGCCATGCGAGCGGCCTTCGCCCTGGGCGGGGAGGACTCAGGCTGCGTGGGCTTCGAGCTCCGTCCGGACTTCGACGGCGTCGCGCGCATCGGCTGAGCGCGTCCGGGTCGCCCGCACCGTCGCCGGCCTACCGGACAGGCGTGTCCCCGACCACCTGGCGGCAGAGCACCGCGAGGTAGGCGTTCGCCACCACCCGGCCCACCATGAGCGACGTGAACGCGGCGCTCACGCCCACCACGCCCAGCCCCCACCCCAGCGTCACGAAGCTGATGCCGATGAACCCGACCTCCAGGCCGGTCGCCATGGTCACGGGCCGGGTGCGCCGCACGTTCACGAGGATGGCCCGCTGCAGCGTCAGGAGCACGGTCAGCGCGGGAAGCAGCGCGATCACCTGGGCCGGGAACATGGCGAAGGACGCGAGCTCGGGCGTCAGCCCCGAGAGCGTCTCGAACCAGAGGCGCGACAGCGGCGTGAACGCCACAAGGGACTGACCCACGCTCGCGGCGATGCCGAGCCGGAGGGCGAATCGCCGCAGCTCGGGCAGGTTGCGATGCTGGTCCCCCATGAGCGCGATGGCCGCATCCTGGAAGCTCAGCCCCATGCTCCGGAAGATGAACGAGAACGACTGGACCACGGGGAAGACCGCCAACGACTCCACGGGCGAGGCCGACCGACCCATGAAGAAGGTGAGCATGGGCGGGACGCTCAGGCCGATCAGCGAGGTGAGCGCCAGAGGGTAGTAGAACGCACCGATCCCACGGTAGGTGAGGCGCTCGGCTCCCTGCGGCCGCCCCTGGACGGGACCGGGCGCCTGAGACTCCATCGAGAGCTCGCGCACCGTGGCCCTCGCCATCCAATGGGCGGCCACGGCCTCGGCCATCACGCCCGCCGAGAGCGCCAGCGAGCCCACCCACGCGCCCGGGATGTCCACGACCACGAACCCGGCCATGGCGGCCAGGGCCATCACGGTCACCCGGATGACGGTCCCGTAGGCCACCAGGCGCGTGCGGCCCGAGCGGATGAGCACGCCCTGGAGGAAGCGGCGATAGCCGATGGCGGCGGGCCAGGGGAGGAACAGCCACAGGGCCCCGTACGTCAGCTCCATGACCTCGGGCGGAAGGTTCACCAGGTCGAGGAGGATGAAGCGGTGCACCGGAGGGATGAGCACCACGAGCACCAGCCCGGT
>JBFYZE010000029.1:0-3927 GCA_041309665.1 Gemmatimonadales bacterium
GCCGGGCCATCGAGCACGTCAACGAGTCCATGTTCTACCGGGAGGCGAACCGACGCCTCTTCCGGGCCATGGTCCGCCTCTACGAGCGGGGTGACGTGATCGACGTCATCACGATCTCGGAGGAGCTCAAGAAGACCGCCGAGATGGAGGCCGCAGGGGGCTTCGGCTACCTGGCCCAGCTGGTCGAGGCCGTGCCCACCGCCGCCAACGTGGAGTACCACGCGCGCATCGTCCGGGAAAAGGCGCTCCTCCGGAGGCTGGTGGAGCAGGCCTCCCAGATCATCCGCGACGTCTACGAGCAGGGCGAGCGGGACGTGGACGAGATCCTCGACGCCGCGGAGGCGCGGATCTTCCAGGTGGCGGAGAGCCACAAGCGCCAGGGGTTCGTCTGGATCAAGGAGATCCTCTGGTCGGCCTTCGAGCACATCGAGAAGCTCCAGGAGTCGGCGGGAGGGATCACGGGGGTCCCCACCGGCTTCCCCGACCTGGACCGGATGACCACGGGCTTCCAGAAGGGCGACCTGTGCATCGTCGCGGCACGGCCCTCGATGGGGAAGACGTCGTGGGTGTTGAACGTGGCCGCCAACGCGGCGATCGGGCACAACATCCCGGTGGCCATCTTCTCCCTGGAGATGTCCTCGGAGCAGCTCGTGCAGCGGCTGCTCTGCGCCGAGGGGCGCATCGATGCCCAGAGGCTCCGCAGGGGCCGGCTCTCCCCCGAGGAGCACCAGCGCCTCGCGGCGGCGGCGGGGCACCTGAACACCGCGCCCCTCTGGATCGACGACTCCCCGGGCAGCAACGTGCTCGAGATCCGGGCGAAGTCCCGCCGGCTCCAGTCCGAGCTGCGCTCGGGCGGCAGGGAGCTGGGCATGGTGGTCCTGGACTACCTCCAGCTCATGTCCGGCGCGTCGCGCTCGGAGAACCGGGTGCAGGAGGTGAGCGAGATCTCCCGGGGCCTGAAGGCGCTGGCGCGCGAACTGGAGGTCCCGGTGGTGGCCCTCTCCCAGCTCAGCCGGGGGCCCGAGCAGCGCACCGACAAGCGCCCGATGCTCTCCGATCTGCGCGAGTCCGGGTCCATCGAGCAGGATGCCGATGTAGTCATGTTCCTGTACCGCCCCGAGTACTATGCTCCGGCGGACAAGCGGGAGGAGCTCGAGGGGAAGTCCGAGCTCATCATCGGCAAGCAGCGCAACGGACCCACGGGCGTGATCGAGCTCTACTTCCAGAAGGCCTACACGCGGTTCGACTCCATGGACAGGTCGCCGCAGGGCGGGGGCGCCAATGCCCCGGGGCCGGACTTCGGCCCGTGAGCGGGGTGCGCCCCGTCGAGACGGTCCGCGTGGGCGTGGCCGTGCCGGCCGCCGGCTCGGGGCAGCGCATGGGCGGGGCCCGGAAGCCGTTCCTCGAGCTGGCCGGCGAGCCCGTGCTCCTGCGCGCGCTCCGTCCCTTCCTTGCCGACTCCAGGGTGGTCGCCGTGGTGGTGGCCCTCGCGGAACCGGACGCAGCTGCTCCGCCGGCCTGGCTGACCGGCCTCGATTCCCGTATCCGGGTCGTCCGGGGAGGCGAGACCAGGGCCGAGTCGGTGCGTCGCGCCCTGGCGGCGCTCCCCGAGGACGTGGACGTGGTGGCCGTGCACGACGCCGCGCGCCCCCTGGTGACCGAGGAGGTCGTGGCGCGCTGCATCGACGTGGCCGCCGCAGGGGAGGGCGCGGTGGCGGGGTGCCCCGCCGTGGACACCATGAAGGAGGTGGACGGCGAGGGAAGGGTCGTGGCTACGCCGGACCGGCGCAGGATCTGGCACGCCCACACACCCCAGGTGTTCCCGGCGGGCGCACTGCGGCACGCCTACCAGGGTGACCTGGCCGGCGCCACCGACGACGCATCGCTGGTGGAGCGGGGCGTGCTCACGGTCCGCATGGTGGACGGCGGGCCGGCCAACCTGAAGGTGACGCGCGCCGCCGACCTCGCGCTGGCCGAGGCGATCCTGCGCGCGAGGGAGGGCCGGTGACGAGCGGGCCCGTGCTCCTGGACCTGCGGGGCAAGCTACCCACCTCCTCGGAGCTCGCGCCGGTGGTGGATCACCTGCGGAGGGGGGGGCTCCTCGCGTACCCCACCGAGACCGTGTACGGGTTCGGCGGACTGTGCACGCCGGCCGAGGTGGGGCGCCTCAGGAGCCTGAAGCGGCGCGCGGAGGACCGGCCCCTCCTCGTGCTGGTGCGGGACGCGGAGGCGGCCGCGGGCCTCCGGTGGAGCGACGACGCCCGCGAGCTGGCCTCCATCTTCTGGCCAGGTGCGCTCACGCTGGTCCTGGCCGACCCCCAGCGCATCTTCCCCGACGGCGTGCACAGCGCCGAGGGGGGCGTAGCCGTGCGTGTGAGCTCCCATCCCCTCGTGGCCCATCTCCTCGAGCTCCTGCCCACGCCCCTCACCTCCACCAGCGCGAACGCGCCCGGGGAGGCACCGGCCCGCAGCGGCCGGGAGGCGCTCCACTCCGCGGTGACGCTGGGCGCGGGGGAGGAGATGCTCGTGGTGGACGATGGGCACCTGCCCGCTTCGGGTCCCTCCACCATCGTGGACTGCACCGGTGCCGAGCCCGTGGTGATCCGTGAAGGCACCCTTCCTCTGAGCAGGCTGCGCTGCGCCCTGCCGGCCCTCCATGGTCGCTGAACGTCCCGCCACGGAGCCGTTCCGGCTCCTCTTCGTGTGCACGGGCAACACGTGCCGGAGCCCCATGGCCGAGGTGATCGCGCGGCACAAGCTCGCGGAGTTGGGTTGGAGCAACGTGGAGGTGCGCTCCGCCGGGGTGGCCACGGTCCACGGCGGGCCCGCGTCCGAAGGTGCCGAGCGCGCGGCCGCCCGCCACGGCCTGGACCTCTCCCGGCACCGCTCCTCCGTCCTCACGCCTGCCCACCTGGCGTGGGCCGACCTCGTCCTGGCCATGTCCGTCGGTCACCTCGCCAAGGTCGAGGGCGGGGGTGCCGGCGGGAAGGCGGCCCTCCTCACCGCCTTCGCGGCGGGCGGGGACTCCCCCGGCCCGGCCTCCGCCGTGCCCGATCCCTTCGGCGGCTCCGACGCCGAGTACGAAGCCACGTTCAACCTTCTGGAGGGGTTGGTGGAGCAGGCGCTCCGCCGGCTCGCTCCCCTCGTCGCGCCATGAACATCTCCTCGTCGACCAGGGTCCTCACCCTGCTGGGTGACCCGGTGGGCCACTCCCTCTCGCCCGTCATCCAGAACGCCGCGTTCCACAGTGCGGGCGTGGACGGCGTCTACGTTGCGGTACGCTGTGCCCCGGACGACCTGTTCGGGTTCATGCGCGGCCTGTCCCGGGCCGGCGGAGGCGGCAACATCACGCTTCCCCACAAGGAGAAGGGTGCCGCGGTGGTGGACATCCCCAGCGACGCCGTGCGGCGTACGGGCGCGTGCAACACCTTCTGGGGCGGGCCCGACGGGAGGGTCCACGGCGACAACACCGACGTGGACGGGTTCAGGCGCGCCGCCACGGCGTTCGCGGGATCCCTGAAGGGCATGAGGGTGCTCCTTCTGGGCGCGGGCGGTGCGGCGCGGGCGACGCTCATGGCGCTCCTCGAGGAGGGCGCGCGCGAGGTCCTCATGCTCAACCGGAGCGTGGAGCGGGCCCGGGCGGTGGCGCGGCGCATCGGGGGCGCGCAGGCCCGGGTCATTCCCCTGGCCGAGGAGTTGCGGGGCCAGAGCTTCGACCTCGTCGTGAACGCCACGCGCGTGGGCCTGGAGCCCGGCGATCCCTCCCCGTTCGACTTCGAGCTCCTCGGCCGCGCCGGGGCGGCCATGGACCTGGTGTACGGGCACCACGTCACTCCGTTCGTGCGGGCGGCGGAGGACTTCGGTGTCCGCGCCACCGACGGGTCGGACGTGCTGGTCCAGCAGGCCGCCGCGTCCTTCGAGCGCTGG
>JBFYZE010000030.1:0-9525 GCA_041309665.1 Gemmatimonadales bacterium
AGGGGCGCCACGCGCTTCACCATCCCGGCGATGACCCGGGCGTACTGCTGGATCTCCCACTGGGCGCGAGGATCGACGCGCAGGGAGAGGAAGTGGAGCAGGTTGTGCAGGTCGATCTTCCAGTACCACTGCGTGTAGGTGGACACCGGCAAGTCGATGCGCGCGAGCACCCGGGCCACGTCCTCCCCCAGGAGCCAGGCGTACGCGCCTCCCGCGTCCTTCCGCAGCCGCTCCCAGCGCTCCACCGCCTCCCGGTACACCTCCGACGGCGCGCCCCCGTCCCTCCCCTGGTTGTTGGACCGGCTCTGGAGCGCGAACTGGTCCTGGGGGGGCGTATAGAAGAGGAGGGGCATGAGCGAATAACGTGCGCTCAGCTCATTCACGGAGGCCGTCCGGTGCCGGATCCACTGCCGCGCCACGAACATGGGCATGGCGCAGTGGAACTTGAGCTCCACCATCTCGCTGGGCGTGGTGTGGCGGTGGCGCCGGAGGTAGCGGACCAGGCCACGCGTCTGGGACACCTTCCGCGTGCCGAAGCCGTAGCTCACCCGGGCGGCGCGCTCCACGTCCTCGTCGGACCCCATGTAGTCCACCAGCGAGACGAAGCCGTGGTCCAGCACGGGGAAGTAGCCGCCCAGGATCTCCTCGGCGGCGGGGATGGTGGGGCGCTTCGTTTCCATGGGTCGCGGGGCGCGGGTTCCAGGGGAGGGAGTGGGCAATATAGCCCCCGGCGCGATGGGGCACAGGCGCTTCGTCCTTGCGCCCGCCCACTGCCCGTGGGAGCATACTGGACGGACCTCCTGACTCCCTCCTGGCACCCGGCACGTCCATGATCCGCATCCGTCCGGCGCTGACCGCCTTCGCGGCCGTAGCGCTTTCCGTCTTCGTCGCGCCCGGCTCCGCACCCCTCCACGCCCAGACGGGCTCCTTCACCATGGAGCAGGTGAAGAGCTACCCCTTCCCCAACGAGCTGGCCGCCGCTCCCACCGGCGCGCGCATCGCGTGGGCGTTCAACGAGCAGGGCCGGCGCAACGTCTGGGTGGCGGAGGGCCCGTCCTGGCAGGCCCGCAAGGTCACCGCCTACGACGTGGACGACGGCCAGCTGATCGCCCGCGTCCAGCTCTCTCCGGACGGGAAGTGGGTGGTGTACCGCCGGGGCGGCGACGACGCCAACTGGGACGCCGACGACTGGGGGCTCTCGGCGGTGAACGCCGCGTCCATGCCCGTCGCGCCCAGGATCCAGATCTGGTCCGTCCCCTTCGAGGGCGGCGAGCCGCGGGTCCTCGCTGAAGGCGGCGACGGCATCGTCATCTCGCCGTCCGGCGACCGGGTGCTCTTCGAGCGGAGCCGGCAGATCTGGTCCGTGCCCATCGACGGCTCGTCGCCGGCCGTCCAGCTCTTCTTCGCCCGGGGCGTGAACGGGGAGGCGCGTTTCTCGCCCGACGGAAAGCGGGTGGCCTTTGTCTCGAACCGCACGACGCACGCCCTCATCGGTGTCTTTCAGGACAGCGTCACGTCCATCACGTGGATGGCGCCCTCCACCAACCGTGACGGCTCGCCCCGCTGGTCGCCGGACGGCACGCGTATCGCCTTCGTGCGACGGCAAGGGGCGGGAGGGCCGCCCCAGCCTACCTTGGAGCGGCGCCACCAGCCCTGGTCCATCTGGACCGCCGACGCCGCCACCGGCGAGGCCCGGCGTGTCTGGGAGGCCCCGAAGACGCTGCGCGGCTCACCGCCCAGCACGCAGGGGGGCACGAACCTCCACTGGGCCGCCGCCGGACGCATCGTCTTCCTCTCCTACGCCGACGGGTGGCCCCACCTCTACTCGGTGCCCGAGACGGGGGGCGATGCCCTCCTGCTCACGCCCGGCGACTACATGGCCGAGTACATCAAGCTCTCTCCGGACGGGCGCTGGCTGGCCTTCGCGGGGAACGCCGGCACCACCCCGGGCGACATCGACCGGCGCCACGTGGTGAAGGTCCCGGTGGACCGGGCCGAGCCCCAGGTCATGACCCCGGGAACCGGGCTGGAGTGGACGCCCGCGTTCACCGGGGACGGGGCCTCCCTCGCGTTCATCGGCGCCACCGCCCAGCGCCCCCCGCTCCCCGCCGTCATCCCCGTGAACGGCGGACAGCCGAAGTGGATCGCCGAGGACAGGATCCCCTCCGACTTCCCCACCGCGCAGCTCGTGGTGCCCCGGAGCGTGACGTTCCGGGCCGCCGACGGGGTGACGGTGTACGGCCAGGTCTTCGAGCGCGCCGGGGGCCCCGCGAAGAAGCCCGCGGTGCTGTTCATCCACGGGGGGCCGCCCCGGCAGATGCTGGCCGGATGGAACTACTCGGACTACTACAGCAACGCCTACGCCGCGCAGCAGCACTTCGCCGACCGCGGATATGTGGCGCTCTCGGTGAACTACCGCCTGGGGATCGGCTACGGCTTCGACTTCCATCAGCCCGACAGCGCCGGGGCGCGGGGGGCGTCGGAGTACCGCGACATCGTGGCCGCCGCGGAGTACCTCCGGTCGCTCCCCCAGGTGGATGCGTCGCGGATCGGGGTGTGGGGCGGCTCCTACGGCGGGTACCTGACCGCCATGGCCCTGGCCCGGAACTCGGACCTCTTCGCCGCGGGCGTGGACATCCACGGCGTGCACAACTACGCCGACCGGTTCGCCGCACCCGCCGCCCGCTACGAGCCCACGGACCGTGCCCAGGCCCTGGAGGTCGGCTGGCGCTCCTCGCCCATCGCGTACATGGACACGTGGCGCTCGCCGGTGCTCCTCATCCACGGCGACGACGACCGCAACGTGCGCTTCGCCGAAACCACGGACCTGGCCCGGCGCCTGGAGCTGGCGGGGGTGGAGTTCGAGGAGCTCATCGTCCCCGACGACACCCACCACTTCATGCGCCACGCCAACTGGGTGCGCGTGAACAAGGCCACCGGCGCGTTCCTGGACCGCAAGTTCGGGGTGGGGGGAGCGGGGAGGTAGTGCCTCCTGCGCCGCCCACGCCCGACCCGGCCTTCGGGCCCAGCATCCTCTTCTTCTCCGGAGGGAGCGCCCTCCGGGGGGTGAGCCGCCTCCTGCCGGCGTGGACGGAGCGCTCCGCCCACCTGGTCACCCCCTTCGACTCCGGGGGAAGCTCGGCGGCGCTGCGCATCTCGCTGGGGATGCCGGCGGTGGGGGACCTGCGCAACCGGATCCTGGCGCTGGCCGAGGTGTCCACGCCCCGGGGACGAGCCTTGCACGACCTCCTGGCCCATCGCCTGCCGCCGACCGGGAGCTCGCCGTCCCTTCTCCAGACTCTGATGAAGGTCCTGCGCAGGCTCCCTCCCGAGGCGGTCGATGCGGCGCACGCCTGCCTCGCGGCCGTGAGCCCGCGCTTCGACCTGAGACACGCCAGCGTGGGCAACCTGGTCCTGGCGGGGATGTACCTCACGGAGGAACGGAGCCTCCACCGGGCGGTTGAGCGGCTCTCGCGGCTCGTGGGAGCGCGCGGCACGGTCTGCCCGGTCTCCGGCGACGACCTCCACCTGGCCGCGGAGCTGGGGGACGGGAGCGTGGTGGTGGGCCAGCACCGGATCACCGGAGGGGGCGTCGCGGAGCCTCCCATCCGCCGGATCTTCCTCGTGCGCTCCCTCGGCGATCCCACGCCCGTGCGCGCCTCCGCGCCGGCGGAGGCCCTCGACCTGATCCGGGGAGCGGACCTCGTCTGCTTCCCGATGGGGAGCTTCTTCACGAGCGTCGTGGCCTCGCTCCTCCCCGAGGGGATCGGCGAAGCCGTGGCCGCCTCTCCGGCGCCTCGCGTGTATCTGCCCAATCCCGGCGGCGACGCGGAGGAGCGGGGGTGGAGCCTGGACGACCGGGTGCGTGAGCTTGCGGGCCACCTGGCGCCCCTCAGCGCCTCGGGCATCCGTGTGGAGAGCCGCGTGCGCCTGTCTCCCTGGGACCCCACGCGCTACGACGACGCCGCGGTCGTGGAGGCGCTCCGGGCGAGGGTGGGTCCCTAGCGCCGCTGGAACGTGATCGGCAACGCCACCCACACCGGAACGACGGCGCCGCGGTTCTGGGCGGGACTGAATCTCATGACACGCGCCACGGTCAGCGCCGCCTCGTCGAGAGCCGGGTGTCCCGACCCCTTGTTGATGGTCGCGTTGCCGACCTCCCCGCGCTCGTCGATGAAGATGTACACCGTCGCGGTCCCCCCCATCTGCGCCCGAAGCTCGGCGGAGTAGGCCGCCTCCATCGCGGACGCCACCTCCGCTCGATTGACCAGGTCGGGTGCCTTCGTGTAGGGCGTGGCCACCGGCGCTTCCCGCAGCGCGGGATCCGACGGCGGCAGGACCGGTGCCGGCGCCGCCGGAGCGGCCGTCGCGACCGCCGCCTGCGGCTCCACCGGGCTCTCGATCCCGCACGCCTGGACCCCCACCACCACGCCGAGCGCCACCAGGACTCCACCACCCAGTGCGGTCCAAGCCGTCGCCTTCGCCGTCATGGCTAGAATCCTCCGTTTCAGGTTGAACGAGCCCTCGGTGAACGCGGCCAGCCCCAGCGACGGGCCGACCCCCCGCGCGGCGACGGAGAGCAGGCTGGCCCCGTAGGTGGCCGGATCGGGCTCACGGGTCAGCACGCGCCGGTCGCAATCCACCTCGACGGCAGCCTTCAGCCGCCGGAGGTGCCACCACGCCACCGGATTCCAGGCGGTCAGTGCCACCAGGCCCAGCGCCGCGCCGAGCAGGCGCGTGTCCTTCGCAAGGACGTGCTCCTCCTCGTGCACCAGGATGAGACGCAGCTCCCGCTCGGGGAGGGCGAGCACCCAGCGAGGGAGGACGATCCAGGGGTCCCACACTCCCGCCACCGCAGGACCCCGGTCCGTGGAGAGGAAGACACTCCGCCGCATGACCTGGGCGCGCTCCCAGTCGGCGCTCTCCAGGGTCAGCCCGCGGTGGGCCCGGGCCACCAGGGCCAGGACCCACATCGCCGAAGCGAGCCAGACGAGCGCGGCCACGCCGTCCATCCCGGCGACCCAGGGTCCAAGTCCCGACGTCCCCACGGCGGGCAGCTCGATCACCGATCCGAAGGCCAGCGGGGCCGGGACGGAAACGGGGGGGGCACCGGTCAGCCGTGCCGCGAGCAGCCCGGGACCCAGGGCGAGCGCCGCGAGCCAGGGCCACCGGGTCGGCAGGCCCAGGTGGCGCAGCCCCGTCTCCAGGAGCACCGCCCCCGCGGCCGCCACGATCGAAACGGCCAGCAGGAACTCCATGGCAGGGATCATGACCCACCTCCCTCGAGACGGCGATCGAGGAGGTCCCGCATGCGGCGGAGCTCCTCTTCCGTGAGGTCCGCGTCCTCGACCAGCCGGGTCAGCAGGAGCTCGGGAGAGCCCCCGAAGAGGCGCTTGGTGAGGCGGCGGAGCGCGCTCCGGCCGGCTGCGTGGCGCTCCACGCAGGGGGCGTACCGGTGGGCGCGGCCTTCGGCGGTGTGGGTGACGTGCCCCTTCTCCTCCAACACGCGGAGCAGCGTGAGGACCGTCGTGTACGCCAGCTCGTCGGCCAACCCGTCCTGGACCTCCGAAACGGTCGAAGGTCCCCGTTCCCAGAGCACGGTCATGATGTCCAGTTCGCGGGGGGTGAAACGGATTTCCACGAGGAAGCTCCTTCAGAGGATCAGGTGTCGGGTCGCCACGGAATGCGAATGAGCTCGGCGGCGTCGGGTCGGGCGAAGTACACGAAGCCCCGCTGCGTGTCCACCGCGATCTCGTCGACGCCCCAGACGCCGGGGAACTCCAGACGCTCGCCGAGCGTGCCGTCTGCTGACAGCACCCGCACGGACGCCTGGCCGGTCAGGGAGTTGCCCAGCAGCACCCACGCGTCGGTGCCCACGAGGGTGACGTCGAGCACGTACCGAAGGAGCGCGAACGAGCCGGTGGGCTTCGCGGCATTCTCTGCCATGAATGCTGTCATGAGCTGCTCGCGCTCCGGCTCCATCATCTCCACCGACCAGAGCTCGCGCCCTTCCGCATCGAATCGCTGCACGCTCCCGCGCGCCGGCACGTAGAGCCAGGTGGACGAGTCGGGCCCGACCACGGCCTCGGCGGTGTTGAGGAAGATCTGCGGAACGATGCCCTCTCGGATCTCCCGCTTCATGTGGGCCAGATGTACCACGTCTGGAGGCTCGCCAACGATTCGGCCGATAGCAGCCACCTTGCTCAGGTCCGGGCGATGGATGACCGCGAGCACGGTGTCCTTGCCCAAAGTCGGCCGCACGAGGCGGGTGCCGGCTCCGATGCTCGGAGGGTAGCCTGGCGGCAGGGGGCGCGTCAGCCACGGCACGCCGGACAGGCTCAGGGCCTGGAGGCGGGCGTTGGCCCAATCGACGACGAAGAGCGTATCGCCCACCACCTCCACCGTGGTGGGCTGCGCGAACTCCCCGGGTCCGGCGCCCGGCCTGCCGATGGACGGGAGTCGCTGCCCGGAGGCGTCCACCACGTGGATCTGGTTCGCCTGCCGGTCCACGGCATACAGGGTGCCATCCGGACCGATGACGAGGTCCGCGATCTCCCCGATGAGCGCGGACTCGGTGTCGATGAGCACCTCAGGTCGCAGCGCCGGATCAGCGGAGGCGATCTCAGAAGAGGAGTCCGGCGCTGGCGCGCACGCAGCGAGAATGGCGGCAGCAACGGCTGCGTGGAACGGTCCACTCGGGCTCCGATTCATGCGCGCCTCCTCGAGTCTCCACGATGGAACGGGCGCGGCTTCGCCGTTCTCCGTCGCTGGCGCCGCTTGAGCCCGAGCACTTGCACGGTCTCGACCTCCATGCTGTCCCTCGCCATGCCGAGGATGTGCGACCCGTCCACCTCGAAGGCCTCGAAGTTGGCGGGGAGGTCGAGCTGCCCCAGCCATTCCCCGCCGGGCGAGAAGACCAGCCAGGAGCGCGGCTCGTCGGACCTCCTGAAGGGATGGTGATAGCGTTCCAGCCACACGTACCCGAGCGCGTCCACGAGCAGGCCGGAGCAGAAGGGCTCCGTCGGAACGAGGAAGTCGGCCATCCCCTGGAGGAACTCGTCCTTGCCGCGCAGGGCATCGCGGATGGAGTCGAGGACGTGCTGCGGCACCTCGAGCGACAGACCGGGAAGGCGCACCACCCACCTCGGCGTGCCCTCGCGAGCCAGGACCGTGTACTCCGGCTGGTCACCATCACAGACGTAGAGGTCGTCACGGTGCACGGCGGCGTGCGAGAGCCGCGCATAGGGTGGCTCCATGAGTCCCGTGGACCCGATGTACTGCTCGAACCCGCTCATTGCTGCGACCGTGTCCTGCAGAGCGCCCGTCGCCGAGGTCTCGAGGACGAGCTGCGGGATTCGCATGCGTCCAGGCGACGGCATGCCTGCAGGCATCACCGTGACAGACAGGATGAAGCCGCCCGACTCAGGGATGTGGATGTCATCGACGACCGGGGTGGTCATCGTGTTCTCAGGGACGTCGAACGTCACGACCCTCCCCAGGGATCCCGACCCGCTGATGACCGTTCCGCGTCGGATCGAGGGGTCGAACGCGACCACCGAGTCGCCCGCGTATCTCACCACCTGGTTCAGGCGTCGGAACTCCCCGGGCCCGTCTCCGTCGGCCCCGAGCGCGGCCGTGAACTGCCCCTGCGCATCGTAGAACCGCACCTGTGCCGAGCCGCGATCCGCCACGACGATCCCACCGTCCGCACCGAAGGTGGCGTCCTCCAGTCGGAAGAACTCGTGCATGGGGCCGGTGCCGGTCCGTCCCAGGTCGAGGAGAGGGACCGCCTCGATGCTCCAGGCGGTCTCGGGAGTCCAGGAAGCTCCCGACGACTCCACGATGGTCACGCCGGCGCTGTCGCGGGTCGCCACGAGGGAGTCCGGCGTCCCCGGCGCGCATCCGGAAACCGTCCACGCAGCCGCACCCAGGAATGCGACCCTCGTCCGGACCTCGGACATCCGTGACATGGAGTCCCCTCCAGTCCTCACGGTGGGATGCCTGCGTTGCGTCCTCCTACTAAGACTTTAGTACACAGATACCACGCGGGAACCGCGTTGTCAACTATCTTTATAGTAGATGCTCCGGGTGGATGGCGCTCCGCCCACCCCGCTGCACCGCCGTTGCGCCACCGTGGTAGATTCCGAAGCCTCTTCGCACCCTCCACCCTCCACCCCACTCGCCCATGATCGTCGTCACCGGAGGAGCCGGATTCATCGGCTCGAACCTCGTCGCCGGCCTCGAGGAGGCCGGGTACGGTCCCGTCAGCGTGGTGGACGAGCTGGGCCACGGCGACAAGTGGAAGAACCTCCGCCGCAGGGAGCTGGACGAGCTCGTCCCGCCCGAGGACGTCTTCGACCTGCTGGAGCGGCACCACGACGACGTGGACTACGTGGTGCACATGGGCGCCGTCACGTCCACCACCGAGACCGACGCCGACCTCATCGCGCAGACCAACTACCGCCTTCCCCAGACGCTCTGGGAGTGGTGCGCGCACCACGAGGTCCCGTTCCTCTACGCATCGTCCGCCGCCACGTACGGCGACGGGTCGGCGGGTTTCGACGACGACGGCTCCCCGGAGGCGCTGGAGCGCCTCGTGCCGCTCAACGCCTACGGGTGGAGCAAGCACGCCTTCGACCGCTGGGTGGCGCGGCAGGTGGCCGAGGGGGCCGACGCGCCCCCCCAGTGGGTGGGGCTCAAGTTCTTCAACGTGTACGGCCCCAACGAGTGGCACAAAGGCGCCATGATGAGCGGCGTCACCCGCGCCTGGCCGGCCGTGTCCCGGGGCGAGCCGGTCACCCTCTTCCGATCCCACCACCCCGACTACGCCGACGGGGGGCAGATGAGGGACTTCGTCTACGTGAAGGACTGCGTGGACGTGATGATGTGGCTCATGGAGAACCCGGAGGTGAGCGGGCTCTTCAACCTGGGCACCGGCCGCGCGCAGACGTGGCTCGAGCTCGTGGGGGCGCTCCACGCCGCCCTGGGGCGTCCACTACTCGTGGAGTGGAAGGACACCCCCGAGGAGATCCGGGACCGCTACCAGTACTTCACCCAGGCGGAGATGGGGCGCCTCCGCGACGTGGGCTACGAGCGACCGTTCCGCTCGGTGGAGGAGGGGGTGGCCGACTACGTCGCCGACCACCTGGCCACGGACGACCCGTACCGCTGACGCTTCCTAGCGTTGGATCCAGACCGTGGTCTGGGTGCGCGTCCAGGTGATGTCCGGGCCCCTGAACCGCTGCAGCGCCAGTCCCACGGGGTCGTTCCTCGGGTACCGGATCTGCAGCCGGACCGTTCCCCGCGCCCTCTGTACCACAACCCGGTAGGTGGTGGACTTGTACCGGAAGGACATGCCGTCGGGGAGGTAGGGCGCGAGGGCCCGGGGAACGACGCCCCACGCCGCCCCCGTCGGGATGGCGCCGTTGTTCGCCTCCATGTAGGAGCGCACCGCCATCGTGACGCCGCGCACGTCGGTCATGATCTTGGCGGCCGCCGCGCGGTCCACGGCGCGGCGAAGGGTGG
>JBFYZE010000031.1:0-4867 GCA_041309665.1 Gemmatimonadales bacterium
TCTCCGTAGCGCCACAGGCCCATGGCCTGGTGAGCCTGGGGGAGATCCGGAGCCAGGCGCAGCGCGGCTTCGGCCGCCTCCCGCAGGCGGGCCAGCCGGGCCGGGGAGGGGTCTTGCCGCCACCACCACATTCGAGCATGAACCCGGGAAAGGCCCGCATAGGCCAGAGCGAACGTGGGGTCCAGGGCGACGGCCCGCTCGAAGAGCTCCTGCGCAATCTCCGTGTTGCGGCGCAGATGATCCGGCCGACGCCAGTACTCGGTCCCCTGCAGATAGAGGCGGTAGGCTTCGGGGTCCTCTGTCGGCCGCCGGGCAATCGCGGTCGCCTCAGTCCGGGAAAGCTGCGTGCCAACCGCCGCCGCGATCCGCTGAGCGATGTCACTCTGGACTGCGAAGGCATCGTCCAGGCTCCGGTCGTAGCTCTCTGCCCACAGATGCTTGTCCGTGACCGCGTCGATAAGCTGCACGTTCACCCGCAGCCGATCCTCTACTACCTGAACACTCCCCTCCACGATGGTACCGACCGAAAGCTCCTGCGCGATCACCCGGATCGGCTTCGTTGTCCCCGCATACCCCATCACGGATGTGCGGCTGGTTGGCGTGAGCGCCGCCACCTTCGTCAGTTGGGTCAACACCTCGTCGTGCAGCCCAACCGCGAAGTAGCTGTGGGGTCCTTCTGCGCTCAGGTTCTGGAAGGGCAGAACAGCGATGGCGGTGCGCTCCGGTAAGCCCGACGCCCGGGGCTCTGCAGGGCCCCGGCTCATCCACCGCCCCAACGCCACGGCTCCGGCCAGCACGACCACCGCCGCAACGCCCGCCAAAGCCATACGCTCCCACGCCCACCGGGCCACGGGACGACCCGCTGCCGACGTAGCCGGGGCTGCCCCAGGCAACGTTGCTGGCCCCAGCGCCTCGGCAAACTGCGCCACTGGGTTGAACCGGTCCGCCGGGGTTTTGGCCAGCGCCCGCTGCAGCGTCGCCGCCACGTGCGCCGGCACCGCCGGCCGGATCGCCGTGATGTTGGGCGGTTCCACCGTAAGGTGCTGGAGCAGGAGCCGCTCGGCCGTGGGGCCCGTGAACGGAGGATGCCCCGCCAGCATCTCGTACAGCACGCACCCCAGGGAGTAGAGGTCCGACCGTCCGTCGATCTCCTTGCTTCCCGCCGCCTGCTCTGGGCTCATGTAGGCTGGCGTCCCTACCGCCATACCCGTCCCCGTCAGGGCACCGCTCCCCGCCTGGTCCACGGCCCGCGCGATCCCGAAATCGGCCACCACCGCGTGCCCCGCCGCGAGGAGGATGTTCTCCGGCTTCACGTCCCGGTGGATCACCCCATGCGCGTGGGCGTAGCTCAGGGCGTCGGCCACCTCCCGGCTAATTTGCAGCGCGTCGTCCACCGGGAGTTGCTTCTCGCGCCTGAGCCGGTCCCGGAGCGACTCCCCCTCCACATAGGGCATGACGTAGTAGAGGAACCCGTCGGCTTCGCCAGAGTCGTGCAAAGGGAGGATGTGGGGGTGCTGGAGGTTGGCGGCCGTCTCGACCTCACGCAGGAAGCGTCCGGCGCCGAGGGTCTGGGCCAGCTCGGGATCGAGCACTTTCACCGCCACCTTCCGGTGGTGCTTGAGGTCCTGCGCCAGCCAGACCGTGGCCATCCCGCCCCTCCCGATCTCCCGCTCCAGGGCGTAGCGGTGGGCCAGGGCGGCCTTCAGGCGGTCAAGGTCGTCGGCCATCGAGGGACGACTCCGACGCGTGGTTGGGGGGGAATACCTCGGTCCGAATATTCAACCAGACCAAGGATTTCGGCAAGGAAGGCGTGGGGCGGGAGCGTTGGGCGGAGGGCACGCCGGGCCCGGACCCAGCTTGGTGGGTCATTCTGGTGAGAGGGGGGCACGGCTGCGCCAGGGAGCACGAGGACTCGAGCCCAAGAGTGAAGCAACGACGGATAGGAAAAAGAAGGGCCCTGCGAGCTCCTGAGGTTGTTGGGGGAATGGTGGGGAGGCGGGCGGTTGGGGTCAAGAATGATGGGTAGGAAGGAAATCCGGGTGATTCCGGGTGGGACGGCTGCGGACTTGGGGTTCCCGGGCGCGCCTGCGGCGGGGCCGGCGGGCGCGAGAGGTCAGGCCTCCCAGCTCTGATCGAAACCGTCTTCCGGAACGGGCTCGGGGTCGGCGGGATCGAACCCTGGGGTCTGGTCGAGGTCGTCGGGGAAAGGTTCCTGGGCGACCTCGTCTACTTGCCCATCGTCGGACCCCATGGCGAGCTCGGTCTGAGGTGGTCCCCGGGCGGGGTGGAGGAGCGGGGGCGAAGTGGGCTCGCCGATATGGGCGAGGATTCGGGTGATGGGCTCGGGCTCGGTGAGGAAGGCGATGAACGTGAGAGGCGTCTGGCAGGAGGGACAGATGAGGGGGAAGACTTCATAGATCCGAGCCAGGAGGGCGGCCCATTTGGAGAGCTGGGAGGGGGTGGAGTTGGGTGGTTGGGGTGGTGGGCTCTCTGGTCGGGGAGACGGGGCCGGCGACCTCGGGGGAAGTGCGGGATCGGAACGGGGGACGTGAGCGGCGCGGGCGTTATCCTCCTGGGCCCGGGCCGTGACCAGCGGTCTCAGAGGCGCGTTGGGGGCGAAGACGCCGTGGTAGCGGTGACGGTGGATGCGAGGCGGAGGGAGGATCGAGGCGAGGCGATCGAGCAACTCCAGGGCTGAGAGTCGCAGGGCGGTGCGGCCGGCGGGATCGGGTTTCGGCAGGATGTAGAGAATCTGGTCGGAGCGGTCGCCGACCAGGTGGAGCCGTTCGAGGGCAAAGGGAGGCCGGGCACAATAACGAATGAGCCGCTCGAGGCCTTCGCGGTCGGTGGCCTCGATACGGACGCTGGCGTCCAGGCTGAACGAAGCGACCAGGCAATGCCGGTCAGAGAGGAGGTCAGGATGTAGGCTGAAACTCTGAAGCGTCATCCTGTGGGTGCAAGCCCCACCCAGCCAAAGTCTAGCCAGCAGGCTGGTAGCCAGGCTTGCAGCCGTCCTCGTAAGGGGGCGGTTGAAGCGTAGTCAGGCGAGTGAGTGGGCCGTCTGTGTCAGTCCCGAAATTCGACAAGGTTCCGGTGCTCAAGGGGTGTTTAGCCTGGAAAGCAGCATTCCCGGAGGCGATTTCGGCGAGCCAAAGGGAGACCGGCGGGATGGTTGGCGACGGCACGCTCAAAGAGGATGGCCCGGTAACCTGGGAGACCCCTGTCCGTCCGGTTGGCGGATCCGGGTAACGGAGAACCGGTGACCCTCTCCGACGCGCCGTCGGCGGCAAGCGGACCGGCGGCCGGCTCCGAGATGGCGACATCGAGGCGCACAGAACCAACGCTTGCCCAACAGGTAAGGCATGGCCGAGGGCAGACCGAAGGCGTGCTGAAGCGGCAGGGGAGTCGGAGGGCCGCATACGAGCGATGAAGGTGGGGAACGGACTTGGCACCCGGACCCAGCGGAGCAAAGGCGGCCCGTGTTGAGGCAGAACTTCAGGAGGGAACCATGACCTCTTGCCCAGACGGAGGGTCCCTCATGTCCCCGGGACTCCTGAAGGTAGCGGAGAGAGCGAGGCGAGACCCGGACGCTCGATTCAACTCGTTGGCGCACCTCGTGGATGAGGCGGCGCTGGGGCGGGCCTTCACGCGGATCCGCAAGGATGCGGCGGTGGGGGTCGATGGCATCACAAAGGAGCAATACGGGCAGCGACTGGAGGAGAACCTCCGAGGGCTGCACGAACGGTTGAAGTCGATGCGGTACCGGCATCAACCGATCCGGCGGGTGCCTATCCCGAAGGCGAACGGCAGGACGCGGCCGATCGGCATCTCCAGTTTGGAGGACAAGATCGTGCAGGGTGCGCTACGGGAGGTCCTGGAGGCGGTCTACGAACAGGACTTTCTGGAATGCTCATATGGGTTCCGACCCAACCGTAGTGCCCACGACGCGCTCAGGGCCGTGGACCGGATGGTGTCCCGAGAAGGGATCGCAGTGGTTCTGGAGGCCGACATCCAGGCGTTCTTCGACAGCATCGACCGCGAGAAGCTGTTGGAGTTGCTCCAGATCCGGGTGGCTGATCCGCCGCTGCTGCGGCTGATTGGCAAGTGTCTTCATGTGGGAGTCCTCGACGGGGAGGAGTACAGCGAACCGGACGAGGGCACGGCACAGGGGTCGATCATCTCCCCGATGCTCGGCAACGTGTATCTGCACTACGTGCTCGACCTCTGGTTCGAGCGCGACATCAAGCCCCGCCTCAAGGGGCACGCCCGGCTTGTGCGGTACGCCGATGATTTTGTGGCGGGCTTCGAGCGGGAGGATGACGCCAGGCGCGTGATGGTTGAAAAGGCTCCGGCGTCGAAGTCAATACGGCCATCGCCTGACCTGGAAGCGGTTCAGCGCCTATCTCAAGGCGCACCCGCTTCCACCACCCCGGATCATGGTCCCGATCTGGGAGAAGCAGGCTCCGTAAGACTCCTCAACGGAAGAGCCGAGTGGTGGAAATCTCCTTGCTCGGATCTGAGAGGGCCCGGGTGGGCAACCGCCCGGGCTACTCGACCCACCCCCGTGATCCCAGCCGAGCATATCCTGGGCGTCGTGGGGCTCCAGGAGGCCGTGACGGGCCATGTGGCGGAGGACTCGTTTTCTCACCGTCTGCTGTAGGTCCTCCAGAAGCTCGTGGGTGAGGGCTGTGGCTTCGTGGAAGCGGAGGCGGGTTTCCGGATTGGCCGCACCCTGAACCGTGTCATCCTCGATTCCCTCGAAGAGCCCATCGACCACGCACAGGTGGTAGTGAAAGTGCGGGTTCAAAGACGAGCCGAAGCGATGCAGGAAACTGACCGCGCCGATGGAGGTGGTGGGTGGGGCCGT
>JBFYZE010000032.1:0-14826 GCA_041309665.1 Gemmatimonadales bacterium
GTCACGCTCCCGGACCCGAGGAAGGTGAGGGTGTAGCGCTGGGCCAGGACCAACCGGGCGTCCACGCCCCCCACACGGTTGTACTCGTCGCCGTGGCGGGTCCGGTCCGTGTAGAGCAGCCCCAGCGTGGAGCTGCCGCCCAGGTCCCGGCGGAGGCGGACGATGTTGACCAGCGTGTTGTCGAGGTCGCCGAAGTCCTCGTCCACCGCCCCCAGGTACCCCAGGTTCCAGGACCCCACCTTCCCGGTCATCTTCGTGCCGCCGATGGGGTTGGCGATGGAGCGGGTGTAGACCAGCTGCTTGGGGAGGTTGAAGATCTCCGTGCCTTCCAGGAAGAAGGGGCGCTTCTCCGGGAAGAAGAGGGCGAAGCGCTCGTTCACCGAAATCTGGCCGGCGTCGGCCTCCACCTGGCTGAAGTCGGGGTTGAACGTGGCGTCCAGCGTGAGGTTGGACGTGAGCCCGTACGTGACGTTCATCCCGAAGTCACCCTCGGGGTCTCCCCGGAGGATGGCCTGCAGGTCCTCGTCGAAGGTGCCGACCCGCTTCCCGGTGAGGACCGGGTTGACCTCCAGGAAGAGGCCGGCGTCGAGGTCCCGGAGGCCGGTGAGCCGCCCGGCCTGCGCCAGCCGGTTGGCCGCGTTGCCGGAGATGGGCGCCCACGACTCCTCGAAGCCGTTGCGGGCGACGCGCCGCACGACATGGAGGCCCCACGACTGCTCCGGGACTCCGGGGAAACGGAGGCTCTTGAGGGGGATGCGGATCTCCACCGCATATCCCCAGTCGGCCAGCGCGCCCGCCGACTCCCAGAGGAAGTCGGGGCTGTCATCGACGGGGCCGCCCATCCCCCGGCGCCCGCCGCCGCCCTCGTTCCAGATGCCGTCGTGCTGGACCCCCAGCGGGTTCACCGAGAAGACGTAGGCCCGCCGCTGGTCGTTGAAGGTATCGAGGACGAAGCGGATGTAGTCGTCGGAGCGGGTGAACCCGTCGCGCTCGGCCAGGGTGGCCCGGATGCCCTGGGGCTGCTGGTCGAAGGCCCGGACGCCGAAGTAGATGGCGCCCCCGTCCACCAGGACGAGGACCTCGGTCTTCTGGGACGCGGGCGCGCCCTCCACCGGATCGAACTGGGTGAAGGAATGGAGGAGCGCGGCCTGACCCCAGGCATCGTCGTCCAAGCGCCCGTCCACGCGGATGTCCGCCTTCGTGACGGCGGGCATGGCGACGGAGAGCTCGCCCGCCGCGCCGTCGTAGACCTTTCCGGCCGGAGGCCCGCCCAGGAGGGCGGCCGCAGCGGCCATGTGGACGAGTGTGTTCGCCATGGGTTCCGGTGTCGGGGCGGTTGGGCTTTCCTGCCTCGGCACCACGGAGGGGTGGAGCCCGAGTACGAGAGCCTGCTAATATGGGGGCATCGGCTGGGTTCGTCCATCCCATGTTCAATGGTTGTTGAGCTTCCTCGTGTCCAGACCTGGACACGGACCTGGCCCACGGAGGACGATGCGCGAGTCCTATTCACCCGACGAGGTCCGGGCGCTTGCGGCGGCGCTGGACGGGGGGCACCCCCTCCTTTGCCCCCGCTGCTCCACTGCTCTCGACCGGCGGCCCGTTCCTCCCCGGCCGGACGTGTCGTACGTACGGGACCGGATCTGGCTGGTGTGCCCCGGATGCCACGGCACCGGGGTCCTGGACCGTCGGGAGACCCGGTGACTGCCCCTTCCTGGCACCTGGCCTTCTCCGGTCCGCGTCTCCTCGTGGTGGAGGACGGCGAGACCCTCCGCGTCCCGGACGCTGGAGAGCTCGCCACCGCCCTGGGCACCGACCCCGAAGGGCTGGTGGGCGCCGAGGTCCCCCTCCCTCCCGCGAGCGGCCGGGCGTGCCACGCCTACGACCTCCCGGCGGCCTTCGAGCCGCCTGCCGGCTTCACGCTCCTCGGGCTCCGTGCCCTCTTCGAGAGGGTCCCTTCCGACCTCTTCCGGGTGGCGGGCACGGCGCTCCAGAAGGTGGAGTGGCTGCGCACCAACGGGTTCTGCTCCAGGTGCGGCCACGCGACCCGCCGCCACCCGGTCCACGAAGCCATGGAGTGCCCGGCGTGCGGGCACCTCCATTTCCCGCGCCTCTCCCCCGCGGTCATCGTGCTCGTGGAGCGGGGCGACAGCATGCTCCTGGCGCGCTCACCGGGGTTCCCGGAGGGGATGTACTCCACGGTGGCCGGTTTCGTAGAGCCCGGCGAATCCCTGGAGGAGGCCATCCACCGCGAGATACGGGAGGAGGTGGGCATCGAGGTCACCGACGTCCGCTACTTCGGAAGCCAGCCCTGGCCCTTCCCCCACTCCCTGATGATCGGGTTCACGGCCCGATGGGCCGGCGGCGAGATCCAGGTGGACGGCAAGGAGGTCGTGGACGCCGCGTGGTTCACCGCGACGAGGCTGCCGCCCCGGCTCCCCTCCGGGCTCTCCATCGCCCGGCGCCTGGTGGACGACTTTCTGCGGAGACAGGGGGGCGGCTAGGTTGGGGCGTCCTCCGCGACCCCATCCACGCGACGCCCATGGATCTGCGCACCGCCGCCCTCGCCCTCGCCGTAGTCGTCCTCCCCGCGTCCGCCTCCGCGCAGAGCCGGGGCACGCTCCCCAAGCTGCTGACGCTCCCCGCCTCCACTCGCGCCATGGCGCTCGGGGGCGCGTACCAGCCCACGGCGCGCCACTCCGACGGCGTGTTCTACAACCCGGCGCTGGTGAACGGGTCCACGGGGATGGGTGTGGACGTGCAGCAGTGGGGACGCGAGTCCTCGGCGGCCGCAGCGTCGGCCGCGCTCCCGTGGTTCGGCGGGAGCGTGGCGGTGGGGCTCCAGGTGCTCCAGCTCGGAATCGACGGCACCGTGGTCCCGGACGGCGAAGACCATCTCCTCGACGCCGGCGGCACCGCCGTCTCCGAGCGGCTGGTCGCCGCCGCATACGCGCGGAAGCTCTTCGGCGTGGATTGGGGCGTTGCCGGCAAGCTGGCCGAGGAGCGCGTCGGTGCCGCCAGGAGCACCGTGGCCATGGTGGACGTGGGCGCCGCCAGGGGCCTGGGACCCGTCGTGGTGGGCGTCTCGGCGCTGGACCTCGGTGGCAGGCCCTTCGACGGGAGGGATGGGCTCGCGGCGCCGCGCGTGGTCGCGGGAGCGGGCGCCTACGGCCAGCCCGTGGGGATCTTCGACGTGGGGTACGCGGCCGCGCTCACCTGGACGGAGGACCGCACCTCGGTGGGCGGCGGCGTGGAGCTGGGCTACTGGCCCATCACCGGGCGCACCTTCGTCGCGCGCTTCGGCACCCAGAGCGTTCCGTCCGGGAGCGACGCGAGCCCGTTCACGTTCGGGTTCGCGTTCTGGGGCGACGACCTCCGCCTGGAGTGGGCGTACCAGGACTTCGGCGGCGGCGTGTCGGGGACGCACCGGTTCGGGGTGGCGTGGCACTGAGGAGGGCCCCGATTCCGACGTTGACCTCCTCGCCGACTTCGCCGAAGAGGCGGTCCCCTCAGCGCCCCCCGTCCGCCCGCGCCGAGAGGAACGCCGGGTCCAGAGCACTGAACCCGACCTGGTCCACCGCCACCTCTCCGGCCACCGAGCGATCGAACACCAGGCGCACGGCCCGGAGCGACGCCAGGTCCAGCCCCGGGGTCGCCGCGGCGAAGTCCCCCAGCGGGATGGAGTACGTCTGCAGGATGAGCTCCCAGTTGTCGGCGAAGCGCTGCTTCTCCAGGTCGCTCCGGCGGAGGACGTACGTCTCCAGGGGGCGGCGGATCGCACCGTAGTCGCGGAGGTTCACAGACGCGGTGCGCCCCGCGGCGTCCTCCACCTGCACGGTGAGGTCCACCGGCGGCTTCTCCTCGTCCTCATCGCGCTTGGGGCGGTCGCCTCCGCCGCGGCCGCCTCGCTCGCCTCGGCTCGCCTGCTTCGTCGTGTCGGCGGCGGGGTCCTTCCTGGGACCGGGCGTGGCACGGGTGGCCCCCAGCATGAAGTCCAGCGTGGTGCCGGCGCCCAGCGCCCACGCTCGCGCCAGCCCGTCGGGGAGCGACACCGTGAAGCGGGCCGGGGGACCGACCCTGGTGGTGTCGTCCCCGGCGATGCGGTTGTTCCACCCCACCCAGACCGCCTGGTTCTCCTGGGACTGGGACACGTCGGTGCTGGAACGGTTGGCCGAGCGCAGGGGGAGCGTCGCCTCCTTCCAGGTGGCGAGTGAGTCACCCACGAGGGACACGCCGGGCTCCGAGCCGGAGGTGACGTCGATGTCCTCCTCGAAGGTGGCCAGGGGATGGAACGCGCTCGTCTCGAAGCGCGTCACGTACATGGTCTTCGGGAGCCACCCTCCGATGACCCGGTGGTCGCGGAAGATCGGCAGGTACCGCTTGTCGCCCTTGAGGACCACGTCTAGGAACGCGGAGATGTAGATCTCGGCGAAGCGGCGCTGCTCCTCCTGGGGAACGAGGCCGCGCAGGTCCAGGGTGCGCGCGCTCCGGGGCCCGTTGTCCTTGTTCTGCCAGACCGTGTTCCACTGGCCGTGGTTCGCCCGGTACATGTAGATGGCCGACTTGAAGCGGAACGCTCCGTCCGTGAACCGGAGCCGGTCGTAGATGCGCAGGCCGTGGAAGCTGGTGACGTCTCCGTCGTGGGAGCCGTGGAACGTGAGGTAGCTCACGTCGCGCACTTCCACCTTGCGGCCGGTGGGCAGGTACTGGCCGTCCACAGGAGCTATGGACACGATCCCCTTGATGTCGAACCCGAAGTCGAACGTCAGCGTCGCGTCGTCGGGATAGTGCTTCAGGCGGTTGAAGGCCGCCGCGTTGGCCACGGCCTCGCCCCCGCGGGAGTGGCCCATGAGCACGATGTTGCCCATGTCCACCTTGCCGCGGAACGGATTCCCCTCCTCCCCGTTGAACTTCCCGAACAGCTCCAGGTGCTTGAGCAGGAACCAGCCGCGCGCGTCGTTCTCGCCGCGGATGCCGCCGTTGATGAAGTTCTCGTCCACGCTGGCCAGGATGTAGCCGCGGCTTGCCAGGAGGCGGCCCAGGTAGTCGTACCCCGGGTCGGAGAAGTCCTTCATGTTGTGGTTCCCGTGCACCACCAGGACCAGAGGGAAGGGCCCCGGCCCGTCGGGATACCAGACCCGGGCGTTGAGGGGCATCTTGTCGGGCCCGAACCCCCAGTACTTGTTCCGCGACTTCGCCGACTCCCCCAGGCTGACGAGCGTGGAGGCGTCCACCGGACCGGTCTTGATCGCGACCGAGTCCCGGTACTCGGGCCTGTTCTTGTCGGTGCCGCTCCCGTAGTAGAGGGTCAGCACCCGGTGCGGGCCCGGCGCGGCAGGGTCCGGCGCGGCCAGCGTCTGGCGGGCGAGGACCACGCCGGCGTCGCTGGGGGTGAGCTTGAGGGCGGGAGTGCAGGAGGCGGCCCCGAGGAGGAGGGCGGCGCCGGCGAGGAGTCGGGTCGTCATGGTCATGCGGGAACACTAGGAGGGGAGCGCCGTCCCAGGCAACGCGGGGCACGGTCCCGGCGTCCGGCCGCGGCGGGGTTCCCCCCCGTTCCCGTTTTCCGTAGCGTTGGCATCCACCCCATGCACGGAGCGCGAACGTGACCAACCCCACCGTCACCATCGAGACGAACCACGGCACCATCACCGCCGAGATGTTCCTCGACGTGGCCCCCAAGACCGTAGGCAACTTCATCGACCTGGCGAAGAAGGGGTACTACGACAACCTCATCTTCCACCGGGTCATCGACGGCTTCATGATCCAGGGCGGGTGCCCGAAGAAGACCGGCACCGGCGGGCCCGGGTACACCATCCCCGACGAGTTCGCCCCGGGGCTGAAGCACGACCACGAGGGGATCTTCTCGATGGCCAACGCCGGCCCCAACACAGGCGGGTCCCAGTTCTTCATCACCCTGGCCGCCACCCCCTGGCTGGACCGCAAGCACGCCATCTTCGGTAAGGTCACCGGCGGCATGGACGTGGTCCGCGCCATCGGGAAGACCAAGGTCGGCGCAGGCGACCGGCCCGTGCAGGAGGTGGTCATGAAGAAGGTGACCGTGGCCGGCGCGTGAGGAGTGCCGCGGCTGCGGCGCTCCTCGCCTTCGCGGTGCCTGCGAGCGCCGCAGCCCAGGTGGCCGAGGCGGCGCGCTACATCACCTCCCGGGAGGCCGTGGCCTGGGAAGGACGTCCCTTCGACGCCCTCGTCCCCTACGGGGCGGACTCCCTCCAATTCGCCGAGCTCCGCCTCCCCGCGGGTCCCGGCCCCTTCCCCGTGGCCGTGGTGGTTCACGGAGGCTGCTGGCTCTCCATCGCCGGCAACGACTACATGGACCCGGTGGCCGAGGCTCTCACCGCCGCCGGGTGGGCGACCTGGAACGTGGAGTTCCGGAGGCTGGACGAGCCCGGCGGAGCCTGGCCGGGGATCTTCCGGGACGTCGCGGCGGCAACGGACCACCTCCGCCAGGTGGCACGCCATCACCCCCTCGACCTGGACCATGTCGTCACCGTGGGCCACTCGTCGGGCGGGCACCTGGCGCTCTGGCTGGCCTCGCGCCACCGCATCCCCACAGGCGCGGAGCTCCACGACGCCGACCCCATCCCCATCCACGGCGTGGTGAGCCTCGCGGGGATCGCGGACCTGGCGCACTACCACGGGATGAACGTACCGGCGTGCGGCGATACGCCCACGCAGCTCCTGGGCGGGACGCCGCCTCCCGAGAGCCCTCGCACCGCCCAGGCCTCGCCGGCGGCGCTGCTTCCCACCGGCGTCCCTCAGCTCCTGCTCACCGGCGCGGACGACTACGCGGTGCCTCCGGCCCACGGGGAGGCGTACGCGGCGCTCGCCGTGGCGAAGGGGCAGGAGGCGGTGCACCACGTCATCCCCCGCAGCAGCCACTTCGAGATCGTGGCGCCGTGGACGGACCCGTGGAAGGAGGCCTGGGGATTCATCCTCCCGTTCCTGGAGCGGGTGCGGACGTCCACCCGCCGCCCGGGCTAGATCGGCACGTACAGGTGGGCGATGAGCGCCTCCTCGTACAGGAGCAGGTACTTCCGCGCCGACTGCTCCCACCCGAAGTCCCGGCTCATGGCCTCCTTCATGTGCCGCTCCCAGCCCTTCCGTTCCCGGTACGCGGCGAACGCTCGGCGGAGTGCCACCTCGAGAGCGTGGGTCGTGTAGTCGTCGAAGACGAACCCGGTCACCTGGTCCTCCACCGTGTCCGAGAGGCCCCCGACCCTTCGCACCACAGGGAGCGCTCCGTACCGCTGCGCCCTCATCTGCGTGAGCCCGCACGGCTCGTACTGGGAAGGCATGAGCAGGATGTCCGCGCCGGCAAGGAGCCGGTGCTCCCGCGGCTCGGTGAACTCGAAGAACGCGGCGACCCGGTGGGGAAGCGCGTTGGCGATCTCCTGGAGCTGGTGCTGGTATCCCGGGTCCCCCTCCCCGAGGAAGAGGAACTGGGCCTCGTCCAGGCGATACAGGAGCCCGTCCCCCAGGATGAGGTCGAAGCCCTTCTGCTTCGCCAGCCTGGCGGTCATCGCCACCAGCGGGACGTCGGGGTTCACGGCCAGCCCGGCGGTTTCCTGGAGCCACGCCTTGCACACCCGCTTCCCGGAGGGGTCGTCCCTGGAGTAGGGCTGGAGCACCTCCGGATCGTTGGCGGGGTCCCAGAGGTCCTGGTCGATGCCGTTGAGGATCCCCTGCAGCCGGTCGCCCAACGCGATGAAGAAGTCGTGGAGCCCGAAGCCGCCGGCGGCCGTGCGCAGCTCGTGGGCGTGGGTGGGGCTCACCGTCGTGACCCAGTCCGCGAAGGCCAGGCCGCCCTTCAGCCAGTTCAGCTTCCCGTAGTACTCCATCCGGCTCCAGTGGAAGACGTCCGGAGGAAGCCCGATCTCCGGGATGACCTCCGGCCCGAACAGACCCTGGTAGCCGGCGTTGTGCACGGAGAGCACACACGCCACGCTGTCGTGGAACGGCTGGCCCTTGTAGACCGTCCGCAGGTAGACCGGCGCCAGCGCGGCGTGCCAGTCGTGGGGGTGGAGCACGATGTGCCCCTCGGGCACGACCTTCGGAAGCGCCTCGAGGACCGCGCGTGCGAACAGCGCGAAGCGGAGGTGGTTGTCGGGATAGTCCCCGCCCCCCTCGCCGTAGATCCCCGCCCGGTCGAAGGCGCCGGGGTGATCCACGAAGTACGTCACCGGGCCGTCGGGCTCCTCGACCTTCCTCAGGATGCGGCACGTGTGCACGTCGCGCCCCATGGGGACCGTGACCTCGCAGCAGAGCCGCAGCTCCCCGGTCCGCTCGCGGGCCACGCGGTAGAGCGGCATGAAGACGCTGGTCTTCATGCCGTGGCGGGCCTGATGCGTGGCGATGCCCCGCACGGCCTCGGCGAGGCCGCCGGTGCGCGCGAAGGGCCAGTACTCGGCCACCAGATGGATGATGTTCATGGGTTCACCCCGCTACGATGTGCAGACGGGCCGCGACCCGCTCGGCCATGGCGCGGGCGGTGTCGTGGTCCGGGTGACGCACCACCACCAAACCGTCGCCCACCAGCACCTTCCGCCAGTCCTTGCGCGGCGAGCCGACGGGGTTGAGGTCGATGTCCACGATCCAGGGCCCCAGCTCCGAGAGGAGGGACTCCAGCCCCTCGTAGCGCTGGATGCGGCCCTGCCCCTGCGCCCGCTTGTATATCCAGGCGGCGCTGTACTTCCGCTCCACCTTCTGGGTGAAGCGGCCGTGCACCACGCACTCGGCCCACCCGGTGTACGTGTCGATGTCGGCGGCGTAATTGATCAAGTCCACCAGCCCCGCACCGGGGGAGCGGGCGCCGATCTCGCCGAAGACGGCCTCTCCGGACGGAGTCTTGTACCACTCCATGTGCGTGTACCCGGTCTGGACCCCCAGCGCGCGGATGACGTCGAACCCCATGTTCCTTCCCGACGCCAGCTCCGGGATGTCCGGGTCCCGGTAGACCAGGGTGATGGGGCTCACCCACTCGTTCTCCTTCATGAACAGGGCACGCGGGATGTACGTGGACATGCTGTAGTGCTGCACCCGGCCGTCCACGCACAGCGTGTCGAAGGTCATGTCGTCGCCCTGCACGAACTCCTCCACGCTCACCTCGTCCACGTGGCGCAGCGCGGGGAGGATCGCGTCCAGCTCCTGGCGGTTGCCCACCTTGTACGTGCTGTCCGAGCCCGCCCCGGCGATGGGCTTCACGATGACCGGGTACCCGATGGTCTCCGCACCCTCCACGACCCCCGCCACCGTGGTGGCGCTGTAGTGGTGGGGCGTGCGGATCCCTGCGGCGTCCAGGACCCGCTTCATCATCTCCTTGTCCCGGAACGGGAGGGCCTGCTGCACGGTGAGCCCGGGGAGAGCGAGCCGCTCGCGGATGCGCGCGGCCAGGATCACGTACGGCTCCCACAGGCACTCAACGCGGTGGATGTGCACGCGGGACGCGAAGTCCGCCACCCGCTCCACGATGCCCTGCTCGTCCTGGAACGTGGGCTCGTGCAGGTAGGCGGACAGCGCCTGGCGCGCCACGTCGGAGAGCTGGGACTCGGGCTGGTCGCCGAGCCCCACCACGCCGGCGCCCACCGTGGCGAGCCCCCGGGTGAAGTACTGCATCTCCTTGGGGAACCCCGGCGAGATCATGAGGACGTTCATGCGTTCACCCCAGCTCGACCCGGACCCGGGTCACGATCTTCCAGAGGGCGTCCTTCACCACCTCGGTCTCGGGGTGGCGGACGATGACGTACCCTTCCCCCTCGTACGTTCCCGACGGCGCCTGCCCGGCCCGGGGCAGCTTCGCCTCCACCACCAGCGGCCCCAGCTGGCGGGCGATCTCCTCCAACCCCCTGACGGCCCGCACCGTCCCCTCACCCTGGCCGCGCAGGTACGCCGCGCCGGCGGCGTAGGGTCGCGGGCGGGGCGTGAAGCGGCGGAAGAC
This sequence comes from Gemmatimonadales bacterium, assembly GCA_041309665.1. Classification (GTDB taxonomy): domain Bacteria; phylum Gemmatimonadota; class Gemmatimonadetes; order Longimicrobiales; family Gaopeijiaceae; genus SZUA-318. The sequence continues at coordinate 9,950 of JBFYZE010000032.1, forward strand.
CACCGTCTCCGCCCAGGCCCGGAAGAGATCGAAGTCGTGGGCCCACGAGATGAGGTTCACGAAGCGCGCGCCCGGAGGCCGGGCCCCCACCTCGGAGACCGCCACGCTCCCGTCCGGGCGCCGGAACCACTCCATGTGGGAGAGCCCCGTGCGCATCCCCAGGGCGCCGAGCGCCGCGGCGGCCACGGCGCGGATCCCGTCGTAGCGGGGGTGGTCCACTTCCCGGGGAAGGAGGACGCACCACTGGATCCACGGCTCCCTGAGCACCTCGAGGGCCGAGGGGAAGTAGTGGTTGATGGAGTGCCAGACCAGGCGGCCGTCGAGGGTGATGGCGTCGAAGGAGTGCTCCTCCCCGACCACGAACTCCTCCACGAGCGTCGGGCGCTCCGGCGAGGGGGGCATCTGGCGCAGCACGCTGGCCAGGTCCTCCTCCCCGCCGATGCGGAAGGTGCCGCGCGAGCCGGACCCGGCCGGAGGCTTCACGATCACCGGGAAGCCCACCAGGCGCGTGAAGGCCACGGCCTCCTCCTCCGTGCGCGCCAGCGCGTGGCGGGCGCACGGAAGCCCATGGGCGCGGAGCACGTCCTTCATGCGGGACTTGTTCCGGAAGTTCTCCGCGGCGGAGGCGCCCATCCCGGGGAGGCCCAGGTGATCACGCGCCTCTCCGAGGGGGACCTGGAGCTCCTCGAACGTCCCCAGCAGGAGATCCACCTTCGGCCCCCGCCGGCCCAGCTCCTCCACGGCCCGGACGATCACCTTCGGGTCCAGCGCGTCGCGCACCTGCACGAAGTCGGCCAGGATGGCACGCAGATCCTCCGGGACGCGCTCCGGGGGATCCTGGCTCACCAGGGAGAGCCGCACGCCCTCGAGCCGCCCGAGCGCCGCGACGAAGCGGAGCGTGGTCTCGACCAACCAGGGGGCGACGAACGTCACGTGGGCCATGCCGACAAGCTACCGGGCCGGGACGCCGTCCGGTACCGTCGGCGCACCCCGTTGCCTATGTTGTCCCCGCCCACCCCATCCGGGCACCGCCTCCCCGCCGCCCACCGACCCCCGGGAAGGGAGCCTGACCATGCACGTCGTGTTCGTGGAACCCTGCTTCCCCGCCAACCAGAGGGAGTTCGTGCGGGGGCTGAGCCTCACCGGGGCGACCGTCTCGGCCATCGGCGAGCGCCCCGCGGAGGCCCTGGACGAAGACCTCCACCGCTGGCTGGCCCATTACCAGCAGGTCCCCTCCGTCGTGGACGTGGACGCCGTCGAGCGGGTCGTGCGCTGGATCGACGGCCGGGTGAAGGTGGACCGGCTGGAGGCCACGGTGGAGGCCCACGTGCTCCCGGTGGCGGAGGCGCGGGAGCGCCTGGGGATCGCGGGGACGACGCTCCGCACGGCCTTCCTGTGCCGGGACAAGCCGGCCATGAAGGAAGCGCTGCGGAAGGGGGGAATACCGTGCGCAGCCTTCCTGGGGAGCGGCGACCGGGAGGCCATCTTCGCGTTCGCCGGGGAGGTGGGATACCCCCTGGTCGTGAAGCCTCGCGCCGCCGCCGGGGCCTCGGGCACCGAGCAGGTGGACTCCGACGAGGCGCTCCGCCAGGCGCTGGATCGCGCCGGCGTCGGGCACGGGCCCCAGGTGGCGGTGGAGGAGTTCAACCAGGGCCACGAGGGCTTCTACGACACCATCACCATCGGCGGACGGGTGGCCCATGAGTTCATCACCCACTACTTCCCGAACGTGCTCGAGGCCATGAGGACGCGGTGGATCTCCCCCCAGTTCATCGCCACGAACCGCATCGAGACCGCGCCGAGCTACCAGGAGATCCTGGAGATGGGCCGCAAGGTCAACAGGCTCCTGGGGATCGAGACGTCGGCGACGCACATGGAGTGGTTCTTCGGCCCCAACGGGCTGAGGTTCTCCGAGATCGGTTGCCGCCCCCCCGGTGTCCGGGCGTGGGATCTCTACGCCGTGGGCAACGACATCGACATCTACCACGAGTGGGCGATGGCGGTGGTCTTCGGCAGGACGGTGCGCAAGGCGTCCCGGCGCTTCGCCGCCGGGATCATCGCGCTGCGCCCCGACCAGGACGGAGTGATCCGTGGGTACGAGGGGCTCGACGACATCCAGCGGCGCTACGGCGCGTGGGTCATCGACGCTCACCTGCCGCCCCCCGGGACGCCCACCCAGCCCATCGAGGCCGGCTACATGGCCAACGCCTGGGTGCGCATGAAGCACCCGGACTACGACGAGCTCCGCGCCATGCTGAACGCGGTGGGAGAGACGGTCCGGGTGAGGGCGTCTTGAGCTTCCGTCCGTCCCGGGTGGTCCTGCTCGGGCCCCAGCGCCCCTCGCCCGACGTGGGCGGCGTGGTGGCCGGCCTGGGCGAGGCGGGGCCCGTGGCCCTGGTCACCGCCGGGTGGCAGGAGTGGGAGGAGGACGACGCGCCCATCCGCGAGGCCCTGGGCCCGGGCGCCTTCAACCTGCGCCTGTACGGCCGCGCCGAGGCCGTGTGGAAGGAGGACCCGGAGCTGGCCCGGGGACACCGGAAGCTCCAGGACGACGTCCGCCTTCTGCGCAGGGCGTACAACGTCCGGCTGGCCCGGGCCATGGACGCGTGGACCGAGCTCCAGGGCCTCCCGGGGTCTCCGGAGGTGCTGGACGGGGAGAGGGAGGCCGCCCTGGCCGCGGTGCGGGAGCTCGACCGGCACCACGCGGACGGCGTGGTGGAGTTGAGGGAGGCGTTCTACCGCGCGTACGACCCCCTCATGCGGGCATCGGTGGGGCGCCAGAGGGAGGAGGTGCGCCACGCCCTGGAGCACGTGCGCGTCGTGGTCGTGGAGGGCGGGCACGTGCCGGCGCTCCTGAACCGCCTGCGCCTCTTCGGGGTGGACCGGCTCCTCCAGGGCAAGACGGTGGTGGCGTGCTCCGGGGGTGCCATGGCGCTGGCCTCCCAGGTCGTCCTCTTCCACGACACCCCTCCGTGGGGGCCCGGGCACGCCGAGATGGGTGAGGTGGGGCTGGGGATCTTCCCCGGAGTGGTGGCGCTCCCCCACGGGTCGGCGCGCCTCCGCCTGGACGACCCCGGCCGGGTGTCGCGCATGGCACGGCGCTTCGCCCCCGACGTGTGCGTGGTCCTGGACCCGGGCACGCGCCTCGACTGGGACGGGCGCTGGCACAGCCACGGCGCGCGCCGCCTCTCGGGGTACGGGTGGGTCGAGCCCTGGAGCGACGCCGCATGAGGTGGGCCCCCGACGGCGGCCGCGCCCCGGCTCCTCGACCCGACGTGTCCGGGCTGGCCATCGCCGAGCTGGTGCATGCCGGCGCGCCTTCCCCCGAGGCCGTCCAGGGCTTCCTGGACCGGCACCAGGTCCCCATCGCCGAAGGGGGGAAGGTCACCTTCCTCTTCCGCGGCCAGGCCGACGAGGTGCGCCTGCGCCACTGGGTGTACGGGCTCTCCAGCTCCGAGCCCCTGCACCGCATCCCGGGCACCGACCTCTGGTACTTCGTGCTCGAACTCCCCGAGGGCTCGCGGGTGGAGTACAAGCTCGAGGTGACGCGGGGCGCGGACGTGCACTGGATCGAGGATCCGCTCAACCCCCGGAAGGCCCGGGATCCGTTCGGCGCCAACTCGGTGGCCCACGGCACGGGCTACCAGGTTCCCGGGTGGACCCACCGGGACCCCCACGCCCTGGAGGGGACGCTGGAGGAGCGCGTCTTCCGGAGCGACGCGCTGGGCGGGACGAGGCGCGTCACCCTCTACCGGCCGGCCCGCTTCAGGGAGACGCGGCGCTACCCGCTCCTCCTGGTCCACGACGGCGGCGACTACCTGCAGTACGCCGGCCTCAAGACCATCCTCGACAACCTCATCCACCGGCTCGAGATCCCCTCGGTGGTGGCGGCGCTCATGCACCCGCCGGACCGGATGGAGCAGTACCGGGCCAACGACGCCCACGCCCGCTACCTGACCCACGAGCTCGTCCCCAGGCTGGAGGCCGACCTGCCTCTGGTGGGTACCCCGGAGGGGAGATGCCTCATGGGCGCGAGCCTCGGCGCCGTGGCCTCCCTGTCCACGGCGGTGCAGGCCCCGGGGTTCTACGGTCGGCTCCTTCTCCAGTCCGGGTCGTTCGCGTTCTCGGACATCGGCGGACACGGGCGCGGGCCCGTGTTCGACCCCATCGCGGAGTTCGTGAACCGCTTCCGGAGGAACCCCACGGCGGTGAGCCGCAGGGTGTTCGTGAGCTGCGGCATGTACGAGTCGCTCATCTACGAGAACCGCTCCCTCGTCCCCGTCCTCCAGGGCACCGGGATGGAGGTGCGCTTCGTCGAATCGCGGGACGGGCACAACTGGGAGAACTGGCGGGACCGCCTGCGCGAAGGACTCTCGTGGCTCTTCCCCGGCCCCCTCTGGCTGGTCTACGACTGACAGGAGACAGCATGGCCCACGTCACCAAGCGGATCGGCCTCTCGCTGGGCGCCGACATCTGCTGGCCCATCGCCTTCACCGAGATCATGAAGCGGCTGGACCTGGAGGTCCGGGTCAAGCGGGACAGGGTGCGCTTCCAGGTGGAGCGAATGACCATCGATCCCTTCGACGTCCGGGAGCCCAAGCGCTACGACCTGGTCATCGACCGGCTCACCCACTGGTACCACGTGCGCCGCGAGTGGATCAAGAAGGCCGTCGTCATGGACGACGTCTACGTGTTCAACAACCCGTGGGCGGTGCAGTCCATGGAGAAGCTGACCACGTACGCAGCGATGATCCGCCTGGGGTTCCCGATCCCCCAGACGTGGCTCATCCCGCCCCACTCCTACGAGCCGGTGGCGGACCTGGAGTACACGCTCAAAGCCTACGCCCGCCTCTTCGACCTGGGGGCCATCGGCAAGA
>JBFYZE010000033.1:0-3663 GCA_041309665.1 Gemmatimonadales bacterium
GCTTGCAGCCTGTGCCGCGGTCAAGGAGACCGCAGCCGCGGCCATCGTCGCCAATGGCTTCAAGGGGGCGGCGGTGGACAATTCCCGGGGCATCTCCATCTCCTTCCCCAAGCGCAGGCTATCGCCCCTCTACAAGACGCTCGATTTCGCCAGGAACAGCACCTGGGACGAGTTTCTGGCGGCGTATCTGGCGGCACTGAGGCCATGACATAAACCGGGAAATCAGCGGTTCGGGGAGGAGTTGACCTCTTCATCAGCTACCGGCACACAGAGGCCGAAGCAGTGTCCGCCTTCGCCGCAGCCCTGCGCCGGGTGGGCCTCGATGTCTGGCCTGGCTGATGGAGGCGGAACCGGATCGTCTCGCCGCCCTTCAGGCCCAGATTCGAGAAATGCCCATGGAGATGCACGATTAAGAATCTTGAAACCGAATCCACGGAGGGACACAAATGGACGCCCAAAGCTCCGGCGTTAAGCTTCGCATCCCCGGCGTAGAAGATCCCACCGCCCTTGAAAGGAAAACCAAGTATATCAACATCTCCCATTCCCACACCTACCGCATTGCCGCCGCCCGGGGTGCGGAGGCTCCGCTCGTCGTTCACCCTTCGGGACCGGACGAGGTGGTGGAAATCGAATTCGAGGACGGCACCCGCGTCTGGACTTCGCGCCGGCGGCTCTGCACCGAGCTGATCCCGGACCGGGAGCGGAGGCGGGGCGGTGACGGGGTCCTGGAGCTCCCGGTGGGCCTGGCCCGAGAGGATGCATCGCGGGGCATCATCGGCAGGATTCTCTTCAAGACCCTCAGCTTCTTCCACGTGGACGTGGGTGAAATGACGGCAAAACTGCTGGCGGAGAAGTGGGAGGAGCACACGCTCGGCTCCAGAGACCAGAAACGGGGGCCGGGGGTCTACCGCTGCGCCGCCTCTGGAGATTTTGGCCTGACCCGGTGGAATGCGGGGAGCGACACGCTATCGGCGGACCGCCCGACCCTCCTCTTCCTGCATGGAACCGCCTCGTCCACCCGGGGGAGCTTCGGTGGGCTCTGGGAGCCGGATAAGATCGACCTGCGCAAGAAGCTCTTCGAGCCGTACCGAACGAACGTGCTGGCCCTGGAGCACGCCACCCTCTCCGCAAGTCCGGTGCAGAACACCCTCGACCTTGTGGAAACACTCCCCGCCGGAGTGAGGCTCCACCTGGTCTCACACTCCCGGGGAGGACTGGTGGGTGAGCTCCTCTGCCGCAAGATGGCGGCCGGCGCCCGGGAACCGTTCACCGCCGATGAGGTGGAAGCGTTCTCGCGCAAGGACCCGGAGAGGAGCCGGGGTGACCTGGCAAAGCTGAACCGCCTGCTAAAGGAGAAGCCGTTCACCATCGACCGATTCGTGCGGGTGGCCTGCCCGGCGTGGGGGACGACGCTGGCATCCAAGCGGTTCGACATTTACCTCTCGATCCTTTTCAACCTGCTGTCCAAGGTCCCCTTCCTGAGCGCGGTGCCCGGATTCAACATCGTCCACGACATCTTCAGCGAGCTCGTCATGCTGGTGGCCAAGGAGCGGTCCGATCCATCGGTTCTGCCGGGTATCGAGGCGATGATTCCCGGAACCCCGCTCATCCAGCTCCTCAACCGACCCGACTGCACGGTGGAGGGCGAGCTGCGGGTGATTGCCGGCGACATCGAAGGGGAAACCATTCTGAGCGCCCTGGGAGCACTGGCCACCGACCCGCTCTTCCGCAAGGACAACGACCTGGTGGTGGACACCGAGGCCATGTTCGGCGGGGCGGACCGCATCGGCGGAGCGGCTTTTTCCTTCCACCAGGGCCCCCACTTTTCCCACTTCCGCTACTTCAAAAACGACGAGAGCGCGGACCGCCTCCTGAAGACCCTGACCCGGCGAGCGGAGGAGCCGGACGGCTTCGAGCCGTTCAAGGTGCGCGGGAGCGACGAGGAGCGCCCCCCTTACCTGCGGTCGGCAGCAGGGCCCCAGCAGCCCGTGGTCTTCCTCCTGCCCGACATCATGGGTAGCCATCTGACAGTGGGCACAGACCGCATCTGGCTCGACCCGGTCGGCATCACCTACGGCAGGTTCGATGCCCTGCGCATCGACGCGCCGGGGGTGAAGGCCGAGGAGCCGGTATGGATGACCTACGGTGACCTGGTCAAGCGGCTTTCGGCCACCCACGAAGTGATTCCCTTCGCCTACGACTGGCGGCTCTCCCTCGAAACCGAAGCGGCGCGCCTGGCCGGCGAGATCGACAAGGCGATCAGGCGGGCGGCCAGGGCGGAGCAGCCGGTGAGCATCGTCGCCCACTCCATGGGGGGACTCCTGGCGCGGGCGCTCATCGCGAGTCAGCGCTCCACGTGGGACGAGCTGTGCAAGCATCCGGAGGCCCGCCTCATCATGCTCGGCACCCCCAACCAGGGCTCGTATTGCATCCCCCAGGTCCTCACGGGGCGGGACAGCCTCATCAAGAAGCTGGCGCTCCTCGACATGAAGCACGAGCCGGCGGAGCTTCTGGGCATCATCAGCGCGTATCCGGGAGTGCTGGAGCTCCTGCCCGAGGAGCTCTTGAATCACGCCGAGTGGGAGCGGCTTGCCCAGGCAGATCCCAGGCGGACCGAATGGCATCTGCCGACGGCGGCCGCGCTGCGGGACGCTCGACGGGTGCGCGACGGCATCGCCGGAAGTCCCCTGGACCCGGCTCGGGTGTTTTATGTGGCCGGTCATGCCCCGGCCACGCCGTCTGGCATGACCATCGGTCAGGACGATGACGGCAACGCCCGCCTCTTCTTCCTGGCCACTCCCGAGGGGGACGGCCGCGTGCCCTGGCAGACGGGGATCCCGCAGGGCCTGAAGACCTGGTATGCGCCTGCGGTGCATGGGGACCTCGCCAACCACGAAGACTGCTACGGCGCCATCGTCGACCTGCTCCGGAATGGAGCGACCGATCGGTTGGATACCGCTCCTCCCGTGAGCCGGGGGGTGACAGCCGACTTCGAGCTGCCCGAGGAGGCTTCTCCTCTCTACACCGGTTTCAGGGACCTGGCGCACTCGGCCATGGGAAGCTCCCCCAATGCGAAGCGGCGCAAACCGAAACACCGCGTCCGAGTTTTGGTGGTACACGGCAATCTGGGCTTCACCCACAAACCGGTGATGGTGGGTCACTACCAGGGTGACACCATCGTGAGCGCCGAGGCTCACCTGGACCGGGTCATGGACGGCCGGCTGCGGGCCCGGCACCTCCTGGGGCTTTACCCGGGAGCGGATGATACCGCCGAGGTCTTCCTCAACCCGAACCGGCAGCCGGGAGGGGCCGTCGTCATCGGCCTGGGCGAAGTGGGGAAGCTCTCCCCCGGCAAGTTGATGCGGGTGGTTTCTCGGGGCGTGCGCGCCTACGCCATCAGCCTCGCCGATAGCGCTGACGGTGCCGGTGAAGCCGCGACACTTCCTCGCACCGCCGGTATTGCCGCCCTGCTGGTCGGCACCAACGCCGGCGGCGTCTCCCTGGAGGACTCGGTCGCGGCGATCCTCCGGGGAGTTGCCGACGCCGTGCAGGGTCTCAAGGAGCAGGGCTTGGATGAGCGCGTGATGCTCGACGAGCTGGAGCTCATCGAGCTGTTCGAGGACCGGGCCATCCAGGCGGTCCATGCCCTGGACCGGGTGAGTA
>JBFYZE010000034.1:0-14620 GCA_041309665.1 Gemmatimonadales bacterium
CTCGACGATGCTCCGGGCGGCCTCGGGGATCTGGTCCCGCTCGCAGCGGATCATGACCAGGGCGACGATCATGCGGGGTTCCTGGTTGGGTGTGTTCATGGTTCGGAACGGTACAACACCACGTGGGCCTTCTCCAGGGTGATGAGCCCCCCGCCCATGAGGCGGTCCAGCGTGGGGAGGATGCACTTCAGCACCTCCTCGTTCTCCACGACCTCCACGATGATGGGGAGGTCGGTGGAGAGCCGGAGCACCTTGTCCGTGTGGAGCCGGGCGCTGGGTCCGAACCCGGCGATGGCGCGCACGACGGTGGCGCCCGCGCACCCCTCCTCCCGGAGGGTGAGGAGGAGCGCCTCGTAGAGGGGCTTCCCCTTGTGCGGTCCCTCGGGGCAGCGGTCGCTCTCCCCCAGGAAGATGCGCATGAGCGTGCGGTCGCCTTCGAAGCGTCGGGTCATGGAGCCCTCCCCCCGTGGGTGATCAATCCGGCCAGGATTCCGCCGGCGACGACGGCGACGAGCCCGAGCGCCACGCTTCCCAGCGCGTATCCGCCGGCGCGCCACCACTCGCCGTCGCGGAGCATGGCCACCGTCTCGTAGCTGAACGTGCTGAACGTGGTGAAGGAGCCGAGGAAGCCGATGGTGACCAGGTCCCGCATCTCGGTGGAGACGAGCGTGGCCTGGAGCCAGACCAGGGAGAAGCCCAGCAGGAGGCACCCCGCGGCGTTCACGACGAAGGTGCCCCACGGGAAGAAGCCTCCCGTGAGGTCCTGGACCCACCCGGCGCCGAGGTAGCGTGCGACGGCGCCCAGGGCGCCGCCGGCGGCCACGGCGAGGAGGGCGTTCATGGCCGAGGCTCCAACTCCCCCAGGAACTCGGCGATGGCCTCCGCGATCTCGCCCGGCGCGTCTTCCTGGATGTAGTGCTTCGCGTCCAGGCGGTGGATGGTCACGTCGTCGAAGTCCTCGCGGAATCGCTCCATGAAGTGGCGGGGAAAGGCCACGTCGTCGATCCCCCAGGTGAGGAGGATGGGGACGGCGGAGAGCTTGTCGTGCACGTCGTCGGCGAGGTCGCCCAGCCAGAGGGAGGCCTCCATGAGCTGGCGGGGCAGCTCGGCCACGCCGACGCGGCTCTTCGGCGTGGGGAGCGCCTCCCGGTAGTGGTGCAGCACCTCCTCGGCGAAGGGGTACTTCACCGCTGCCGGCATGACCTTCTCCACATAGAAGTTGTGGCGGAGGATCTGGGTCTGCATGGGCGCCGACGCCATCACGTAGGCGAAGGTCTTCACGTACCAGGCGTCCAGGGGCCAGTACCAGGTGTTGCCCATGACCAGCGCCCGCATGCGCGGGGCTTCGTCCACGGCCACCCGCATGCCGATGGGCCCACCCCACTCGTGCCCCATGATGGTGAGGCCCCGCAGGTCCAGGTGACGCACCAGCCCGGACACGATGCCGGCGTGGTCGGCGGGGGTGTAGTCGTAGTTCTCCGGGCGCACGGAGAGACCGAAGCCCGGGTAGTCCACCGCGATGCAGCGGAAGCGCTTCTTCAGCCGGATGATGATGCCGCGGTAGAGGAAGCTCCAGGTAGGGTTCCCGTGGAGGAAGAGGATGGGCGGCCCCGACCCCTCGTCGATGTAGTGCACCGGCCCCACCCGGGTCTCGTACCACTTCGAGTCGAAGGGGAAAAGACGCCGGTCGGGGTGGAAGGGGGGCTTGTGGGCCACGGTGCTGGTCACCTCCGCTCCGCCTGGGCACCGCCCTGCTCCAGCATGCGGTCGAAGAAATCCGCCGCGGCCCGGTACGCCGACAGCCAGTTGGCGTGGAGCAGGAAGCTGTGCACCTCGTCGGGGAAGACGAGCTGCTCCACGTGGACGTCGCGCTTCCGGAGTTCCTCCACCAGGGCCACCGTCTCCACGAAGCGCACGTTGCGGTCGTCGTCCCCGTGGACCACGAGCACCGGGGATCGCCATCCGTCCACCGTGGACATGGGCGATGCCTGGAAGGCGGTGCGGGTTCGTTCGGGGTCCTCGAGGGGGTTGTACTCGGGGCGGAAGGTGGCGATCCCCACGTTCCAGTCGTGCACGCCGTGGATGTCCACGCCGGCGGCGAATAGGTCCGATGCGCGGGAGAGCCCCATCGCGGTGAGGTACCCGCCGTAGGATCCGCCCCAGAGGCCGATGCGCTCCGGGTCCACCTCCGGGCGGGAGGCCAGGTACAGTCCCGCCCCCATCACGTCGTGAAATTCGCTCCCCCCGGTGGCCCCGTAGGCGAGCGCCTCGCGGAAGTCGAGGCCGTACCCGGTCCCGCTGCGGTAGTTGACCTGGAGCACCACGTACCCCCTGGACGCCATGTACTGATGCATGGCGTACGCGTTGTGGTAGTACGAGCTGTAGTGGAAGCCCAGGAGCATCTGCCTCCGGGATCCCCCGTGGAAGAAGATCACCGCCGGGCGCTTCTCCCCGGCCCTGAGATCGGCGGGGAGGAAGAGCTGGGCGTGGATCTTCATCCCGTCGGCGGCGGTGATGAGCACCGGTTGCGGATCCACGAGGCGGTCGGTCGGGAACGAGGAAGGGAGCCCTTCGGGCACCAGGTCACGCACCTGTCCGCCCAGGCGGATCATGGCGTGGGCGGGGGCGCGGGCGCCCGACGCGAGGAAGGCCAGCGGCGGGTCGTCGCCCGCGGCCAGGGGGAGAGGCTCCCACTCGATGTCCTTCGTGCGCATGACCGCCGTCGGGGGGGCCTGGGACACCGAGACCTTCCAGAGGTCCCGGCGGTCGATGTCGTCCTGGTTCGAATTGAACCAGACCGTGCGCCGGTCCGGGGAGAGCGCGACGTACTCCACCTCGAAGTCGCCGGGCGTCAGCAGCGTGGCCGCGCCACCCGAGGCCGGGACGGACCAGAGGAGCTTCCACCCCGTCTTCTCCCAGGGGAAGACGATGCGGTCCCCCGCCCCCCACAGGAGCAGGCCCGCGCCGGACACACCCTGGGGCACGCTCCCGGGCCCCTCGTCGGCCTTCCAGGCTTCCGTGGACGCGTCGGTCCCGGGATCGGCGATGCGGATGGACCAGGGCGGGGCCTCGCGCACCGGTGCGAACATGGTCCAGTGCACGGAGGAGGGCGTCCGGGTGAATGCGATCCTGTCCCCGGACGGCGACCAGACCGGGTTCCCGTCGACGTCCACGGAGGGATCGATCCAGCGGAGCGACTGCGTGGCCTTCTCCCAGACCCCCACGAACGCGTGGGTGCCGCGGTTGCTGACGAACGCCAGCCGGGAGGCGTCGGGCGACCAGGCCAGGGATCCCGGTGCTCCCCGGGCGCGCACGAGGACGCGGGGGACGTTCGGAGCGACCTGGCCGCCGGCGGCGGGGAGTACGGGTGCGGGGGTCCCAGGCGCGCCCGCTCCGGGCGCCGGGAGCGGCGCGAACCAGATCTGCCCGCCCTGCACGTAAGCGAAGCCGCTCCCGTCGGGGGCCATGGCGGGGCCGGAGCCCGGGCCGACCCGCACCGGGTCGCCTCCGTCCCGGGCGATCCGCCAGAGGGCCCGCTCCATGCCGGCGGGGTCGGAGGCGGGATTGGGAACCTCGCCCTGGCGGTTGGGGGCGCCGCCCCGCACGTAGACGAGGGTGGCTCCATCGGGAGTCCACGTGAGGCTTCCGATCTCCTGCCCGTCGTCTCGGGTGTACGCCGTGATGGGCCGGCCACGGTACTCGGGGGGGCCTGCCACCCAGATGTTCCGGGCGCCGCGGTCGTTCTGGACCCACGCCACCCATCCCACGGCGGGCGCCGCGGTGAGGCCCGAGGGGAAGGGCGCGCTCATGAGCCCTTCGAGGGTGACGGGACCGGCCTGTGCGGCCAGGGGCGGCGCGCAGAGGAGGGCAGCCAGCGCGGAGGCCGGGATGAGGGCGGAAACGCGGGTGCGGCGGCTCCCCATGGGCGCGTGCTCCGGGAGGTGGGCGGCGCGAGGCGGATCCGGCGCCTCCGGGCAGGGTAGGGTTCGGGCCCAGGTGGAGCAAGGACGCGGCGGTGGACGCGGCGGTGGATGCCGTCGCCGGGGATGCGGGTCCGGGTAGGACCTGTACCCCGGAAGGCGGCCCGATTGCGCTCCACCCCCAGTTTCACTAGGAATCTCCACCGGTGCGCCCGTGCGCCGGGACAGGCTCCAGCTTCCCCGGACCCCATGCCGTTCCGCCCTTCGACCCTCTCCGGCCGCGCCCTCGCCGCCGCCCTCGTCTTCGCCGTATCCGCGTGTGCCCAGGGCCCGGCGTCGCCCGGGGTCGCCGTGGCACGTCCGGCAGGCGCAGCCGCACCCGCTTCCCCCGCCGTCGTGGACGCCGAGGATGCGGCGGCACGGGCCTTCGACGCCGTGCGCGGCGACTCGGCGCGTCTCTACGTCTTCCTGTTCGCCCTGCCGAAGGGCGGCGACCTGCACACCCACCTCTCGGGCGCCATCTACGCCGAGAGCTACCTGGGCTGGGCCGCCGAGGATGGCCTGTGCGTGGCGCTGGAGACGCTCACGCTGGTGGCGCCTCCCTGCGACGCGGCGGCGGCTCGGCCCGCGGTGGCAGACGTGCAACACAACTCGGCGCTGAGGGACAGCGTCGTGGATGCGTTCTCCATGCGGAACCACAAGCCCGCGGTGGAGAACGGCCACGAGCGCTTTTTCGCCACCTTCGGCCGCTTCGGCGCGGTGTCGAGCATGCGCGTCGGCGAGATGCTCTCCGAGACCGCCGCCCGGGCCGCTCGGGGGCAGGTGCGCTACCTGGAGCTCATGCACACCGCCGGCGGGATGAGCGTGGGAAGCGTGGGCGCCGCCGTGGGTTGGGACGACGACTTCGGGCGCATGCGCCAGACGCTCCTCGAAGCCGGCTTGCGGGACACGCTGGCCGCCATCTCCCAGGGCATGGACGCCGACGAAGCGAGGCGGGATGCCGTGCTCCGCTGCGGTACGTCCACCGCTGATCCCGGGTGCGGCGTCACCCAGCGCTACCTGTACCAGGTGCTGCGCGCGTTCCCCAGGGAGATGGTCTTCGCCCAGATCCTGGCCGGCTTCGAGCTCGCGCAGCGGGACCGGCGCTTCGTGGGGCTCAACCTGGTGCAGCCCGAGGACGACAGGGTGGCCATGGGCGACTACTCGCTCCACATGCGCATCATCGCATTCCTGCGCGAGCTGTACCCGGAGGTACCCGTCACCCTCCACGCCGGGGAGCTCGCTCCGGGGCTGGTGCCGCCCGAGGGGCTCCGCTTCCACATCCACGAGGCGGTGGGCGTGGCGGGTGCGCGCCGCATCGGCCACGGCGTCGCCGTCCTGTACGAGAACGATCCCGACGCACTGCTACGCCTCATGGCCCAGCGCCGTGTCCTCGTGGAGATCAACCTCACCAGCAACGACGTCATCCTCGGGGTGACCGGCGCCCGGCACCCGCTGCGCACGTATCTGGCGTACCGTGTGCCGTTGGCCCTCTCCACGGACGACGAGGGCGTGTCCCGCTCGGAGATGACGCTGGAGTACCGGAAGGCGGTGGAGGAGCAGGGCGTGGACTACCGCACGCTCAAGGCCATGGCCCGGAACTCCCTCGAGTACGCCTTCGTGGAGGGTGGGAGCCTGTGGGCGGACTACGATCATCTGACGCCCGTGGAGGCGTGCCGCGAGGTTGCGGGCGGGCTGGAGGGGACGTCGTGCCGCGCGTACACTGCGGCCAATGCGAAGGCGCGGCTGCAGGCGTCGCTGGAGCTGGACTACCGCGCCTTCGAGGCCCGTGTGGCCGCGGGCGCGTGGCCCTGGTCGGCGGGGTTGGGGCGGTAGAAGAAGGAATTGACGGGCCGCGACGTACGGAAGGCCATGGGCGGGCCCGAGGACGCGATCGCGGAAATGGAATCGCATTCATGAGCGCAGATCTGGGAAAGCTACGCATCGATCGGGATCGCGCATCACCAGGGCAGGCGCGCGCGCTGAAGTGGGCGGCTGGTCTGGCGCTTGCGGCGGTGCTGGTCGTGGCGGGCGCGTACGTCTACGCGCGGGGGGCGGCCGGCATCGATGTGACAGTGGCGCGCGTCGACGTCGTCGGAGGCGATGGTCAGCCGGCGGGCATCACCGCCAACGGCTATGTCGTCGCGCGCACGCGGGCGTCGGTGTCGTCGCGCATCTCGGGCCGCTTGGCGATGCTGTCGGTCGAGGAAGGCAGTGTGGTGCGTGCGGGACAGGTGATGGCGCGTCTCGAGAATGCGGAATACGAGGCGGCGCTGGCGCTTGCCGTGGCGGACAGCGTGCGTGCGGAAGCGGGGTTACGCGAAGCGGAAGCGGCGCGGGATCAGCTGGCGCGAGACCTGGCGCGTGCTCGCGAGCTCCTGGCCAAGAACCTCGAAGCCGCGCGCGTCGCGGAGGATCTCGAAGCGCAGCACGCGGGCGCGGAGGCGCGGGTGGGCGTGCAGCGGGCGCAGATCGCGTCGGCGATCGCGGGCATCGCGGTCGCTCGTGCGAATCTCGAGAACACGTACATCCGCGCGCCGTTCCATGGCACGGTGTTGCGTAAGGACGCGGAAGTCGGCGAAGTCGTGGCGTCGGCGGCGACCGGGGGCGGGCTGACGCGCGGCGCGGTGGTGACGATGGCCGATCTCGAAACGCTCGAAGTCGAGGTCGATGTCAACGAGGCGTACATCGCGCAGATCGGTGCGCAGCAACCTGCACGGATCGTGCTCGATGCGTATCCGACGGTGACGTTCGGGGGAAGGGTCCGCCAGATCGTGCCGACGGCGGACCGGCAGCGCGCGACCGTACGGGTCAAGGTTGGTATCACGGAGAAGGACTCGAGGATACTCCCCGAAATGGGAGCGCGCGTGGAGTTCCTTGTCGAGGCCACGGACTCTGCCGTCCCCATGCGGCTCTTCCTGCCGGCGGAAGCCGTGCGAACGGACGGGGGCGGCACATGGGTGTGGGTGGTGCGGGACGGTCTTGTCGCGCGCGTCGCGATCGACGCGGGGCCGGTGTCCGGTGGCCGTCGCGAAGTCCGCTCCGGCCTGTCGGGCGGGGAGAGCGTCGTGCTCGACCCGCCGGCTCAACTCGAGGATGGAGAACGCGTCAATGTCATCACACGGTAGCCAGGCCGCAGCTGCGGCAGCGGCGGCGGCGCTGGTCGACATCGCCGGACTCGGCAAGGCCTACCGTCGCGGTTCGGAGACGATCCACGTCTTCGAAGATGTTGACTTGCAGATCCACCATGGTGAGTTCCTCGCGCTGATGGGTCCCTCGGGCAGCGGCAAGTCTACGTTGCTGAACATCTTGGCCGGCCTCGACACGCCGGACACAGGGACCGTCATGGTCGGCGGACAGGACATCACCCGGATGAACGCGCGCCAGTTGGCGGCGTGGCGGGCGACGCACATCGGCTTCGTCTTCCAGTTCTACAATCTCCTGCCCGTGCTGACGGCGGCGCAGAATGTGGAGCTGCCGCTTCTGCTCACGAGCCTCTCGAAGGCGGAGCGTCGCGATCATGTGCTGACGGCCCTGGAGGTCGTGGGCTTGACTGATCGCGCGGAGCATTTCCCGAAGCAGTTGTCGGGCGGGCAGCAGCAGCGCGTCGGCATTGCGCGCGCCATCGTGAGCGACCCGACGATCCTGCTTGCCGACGAGCCGACGGGCGACCTCGACGCGACTTCGGGCGAGGAGATCCTGACGCTGCTCGGCCGGCTGAACCGCGAGTTCCACAAGACGATCCTGATCGTGACGCACGATGCCCACGCCGCCGCGCACGCGCAGGCGACGATGCACCTCGACAAGGGAGTGCTGTCGCGATGACCATCGCCGGACTCGTCCGAGTGAATCTGACCCGCAACAAGAAGCGCACGCTGCTCACCGTTGCGAGCGTCGCCATCGCGTTCTTCCTGTTCGGTCTGCTCCGGTCCGTGGTGACCACGCTGGACGCTGCCGCGGAGCTGGGGAGCGAAGCGCGGCTGGTGACGTCGAACGCCAGCGGCATCACGTTCCTGCTCCCCGAGGCGCACGCGAACCGCCTGATGGGCTACGACGGCGTGCGGAGTGTCACGTGGCAGAACTGGTTCGGTGGATACTACCGGGATCCGCAGGACTTCTTCGCGCAGATCGCGGTGAAGGCCGACACCTGGCTGCCGATGTATCCGGAGGTCGAGATCACGTCCGGCGACATAGACGCATTCATGCGCGAACGAACGGCCGCCATCGTGGGTGTCGGGCTGCTCGAGAAGTACGGGTGGCAGGTGGGTCAGGCCATCACGCTGCAGGGCACGTTCTTGCCCGGCGAATGGGAGTTCACCATCCGCGCCGCGTACACGCCGACCAACCCGAGCTTCGGCGATGAGAACATGTTCTTCCACTACGAGTACCTCTACGAGCGCACGAATGGCCAGATCTCGCCCGGATGGTTCGTGCTGCAGCTCGACGCGCCGGACCGGGCGGCGGAGATCGCGGCGACGATCGATGCGAACTTCCGCAACTCGGCCGCACCGACGAAGACGGAAACCGAGCGGGCGTTTCAGGCTGGCTTCGTGACGATGTGGGGCAACATAGGCTTCCTGGTGCGTGCGATCGGCACGGCCGTCTTCTTCGCGATCCTGTTCGTTGCCGCGAACACGATGATGATGGCGGTCCGCGAACGCATTGGTGAGATCGCCGTCCTGAAGACGCTCGGCTTCGGAGATGGCACGCTGGCCGGCATGGTCATTGCCGAGTCGGTGTTGATCACACTCATGGGCAGCGTGATCGGTCTGCTGCTGGCACGAGGCGCGCTGTCGGGCGACACGCCGCTGCAGAGCTTCTTCCCGGGGCTGGGCGTGACCGGCGGGACCGCTGTGCTCGGCTTGGGGCTGGCCGTCACGCTCGGTGTGGTCACGGGCGCGATCCCGGCGTGGCAGTCCGCGCGGCTCTCCGTCGCCGGCGCGCTCCGGCGTATCGGGTGAGGAAGGTGTACCTATGAAGATCCCGATCATCTACAACCTGCGCAGCCTGCGCCAGCGCCCCGTTGCCACGCTCACGACGGCATTCGGCATGGCGCTCGTGGTCGCCGTGTTCGTGGCCATGTCCGCGCTCGCCAACGGCTTCCAGGCCACGCTCTCGAGCACCGGCTCCGATGAGAACGTCCTCGTGCTGCGCACGGGCGCGACGCAGGAGATGTACAGCGGGATCAGCCGGCAGACCGCCAGCATCATCGCCGGCTATCCGTTCGTCGCGCAGGACGCGAAGGGTGCGCCGCTCGTGAGCTCGGAGACCTTCGTCGTCGTGCCGCTCGAACGTGCGACCGGTGGCATGGCCAACGTCGTGGCGCGCGGCGTCGGCATGAGCGCGTTCGAAGTGCGGAAGAACATCGAGATCGTGGCAGGAAGAACGTTCCGCTCCGGCACGCGTGAAGTCGTCGTCGGCACGGCCTTCGTGGAGCGCTTCGGCAGTTCGGCCGTCGGCGATTCCATCCAACTCGGAGGTCAGTGGTGGAGCGTCGTCGGCCACTTCGCCGCCGGCGGCTCGTCCTTCGAGTCGGAGATCTGGGGTGAGAACGAGCAGTTCATGCCAGTGTTCCGGGGCGAGGTCTTCCAGACCGTCACGTTCCGGATGCGCGATCCCTCGGCCTTCGACGGCATCAAGGAATCCCTCGAAGCCGACGCCCGCGTCTCCGTGGATGCGTTCCGCGAACGCGTATACTACGAGAACCAGTCCACGGTGCTGGCGCAGGTTTTGAGCTTCCTCGCCGTGTTCATCGCGTCGGTCATGGCGGTCGGCGCCGTGTTCGGAGCGATCAACACCATGTACGCCTCCGTCGCGTCACGCGCTCCCGAAATCGGGGTCCTTCTCACGCTGGGGTTCCGGCCCATGAGCGTGATGGGTTCGTTCCTGCTCGAAGCCGTGCTGATCTCCGGACTGGGCGGCGTCCTGGGCTGCCTCATGGCTCTGCCGATCAACGGACTCGTCACGAGCACCACGAACTGGTCGACGTTCAGTGAGGTCGCGTTCGCGTTCCGCGTGACGCCGGCCCTGCTCCTGAACGGGATGATCTTCGCCGTCGTGATGGGCATCGTAGGTGGCCTGCTGCCGGCGCGGCGCGCCGCGAAGCAGCAGGTCGTGGAGGCGCTGCGGGAGGGGTGAGCAGGAGGTGGACGGGACCTGCCATCGGCAGGGGCCCCGTCTGTGGAGGCGTTGTTCACTGGAGAAGGCGCTCCCGCACTCACGCGCCTCGCCTGATCGCCAGGACGTGTCGGCTACTCCTTCAGCAGGTACTCGAGGGTGGCCACCACGCGCACCGTCTTGTTGAGCTGGTTCTGTTCGCCCTGACCGGGGACCGGGTCCCTCGGCAGGATCTCGAAGACGCCCTGGTTGGCCCGGCGGATACCACCCACGCTGCTCCCCGAGGACGAGGCGAACTGGTCCGCGGCCTCCCGTGCCCGTGAAGTCGCTTCGGCGAGCATGGCGGGCTTGAGGTCATTGAGCTTCGTGAAGAGGAAGGTGGGCCCGCCGGGGCCGTACTCCTCGCCGGAGATGAGGACCACCCCTGCATCCACCAGGTCGCCGATGCGCTGGCTGGCGGCGAGGACCGCCTTGGGGTCCTCCGAGCGGACCATCAGCGTCTGCGTGATGATGAAGCGGTTCGCCACCTGGCCGCTCTGGTAGGGGTTGGCCTCGGCGTCCACCACACGGAAGCCCTGCACCGTGATCTGCTCCGCGACGATCCCGTTCTCCTCAAGGAACGCCCGCGTCAACTCCACCCTGCGCCGGGCCTCGGCCTGCGCTTCCGGCAGCAGGTCGGCGGCGGTCACGAGCTGGAGTGGCCAGACGGCCAGGTTCGCCTCCACCTCCCGCTCCACGGCGCCCTTGACCGTGACGTAGCGGTCGGCGGAGCGGCCCGCGCGGAACCCGATGCCCAGGAAGAGCCCGCCCAGCGCGATCCCCAGGGCCAGGGCGGCGGCGGGAACCAGGAGGTGGCGAGAAGGTGCGTCCATTGTGTGTCTCCACGGGTGGGTTCCGGACCGCGGCGGGCCGGCTCGATCACTCCTTTGGATTATCCCGCCGTGGCGCCTCCCGGGCCAGGGGCGTGGGAGGCCCCGCACGAGGCACCGCCCCGGCAGCGCCGGCGGCAGTCGACCGGCAGCTCCCCCTTGCGGAGATTTGGTTGTGTACTATATTGCTGAGAGCACAACCATCTACTACTAGCCATCCTATCGGGCCGCGTATGTCGCTGAGCGAGGAGCTGGGCTTCCCCAGACGGCTGATCAACGAGGATCACGAAGCGCTGCTGGGGATCCTGGTCACCGCGGAGCTCCTGAAGAAGGAGTCCAACCGCCTCTTCGCCCCCCTGGGGATCACCGGGGCCCAGTTCAACGTCCTGATCCTGCTGCACGCGCAGACCGAGGACGGGACCATGAGCCAGAGCGATCTGGGGCGCCTCCTCACCGTGCACCGCTCCAACGTCACGGGGCTGGTGGACCGGCTGGAGGCACAGGGCCTGGCGCGCCGGGAGGACGACCTGAAGGACCGGCGGGTGTACCGGGTCGCCCTCACCGACCAGGGGCGGGAGACGGCCCGGAAGGCGGAAGAGCTCTACCTGGCCCGCATCCACGGCATCATGGGCGGGCTCGAGCCCGGCGAGTGGAGGGCGCTCTCGTCCGCCCTGGAGAAGATCAGGCCCCGAGTGAAGCGCGCGTAGCGCGGCAGCGGCCCCGCGGGTGCGGGGCTGCGCGAGACACCCTGTCCGCAGGAGGTCACCATGTTCATCAGCCTGCTGGCCGTCACCTTCGTCATCGCCCTGGTGGTGAGCGGCCTCATCGTCCTCCTCTTCGCGAAGCCGGTCAAGCGCATCATGGCCCGGATCGTGCCCGACGACATCAGCGCGGCGTGGGTACGCTATCTAACGTTCGCGATCTTCGTCGTGGGGATCGGCGGTGGGGTGCGCATCAACCAGATCGAGCGCTACGTCACGCCCCAGGACAAGGACATGGGCATCCTGGCGCTCACGCCCGAGCGGTGGGTCATCGAGGTCTACTCGACCGTCATCGGCACGCTGGGCGCCGTCGCCTGGATGCTCCTGGTCTTCTTCGTGTTCGCCCTGCTGGCGTACGTGATCGTCAGGGCCTTCGAGGCGAAGCACAGGGACGTGGCGCCCCGCCATGCTGGGAACCAGGCCCCGGGTGAGCGGATCGTCTGAGCCCATCCCAGGCAACCCGCGGGACGCGACTTGCATCTAGATTGCACGCGGCGCCGGGGCGCTCCCGGGGCACGGAACGCTCCAGACGGCGAGGTGACGACGTGGCGAGGACCGGTTTGGTCACGAGGGCGATGATACTGGCGGCCGCGGCCTTCGGGGTATCGGCAATGGCCGGATCGGAGGCGTGGGCCCAGCAGGTCGTGGAGATCCCGGCGCAGGACCGCGCCCTTCCCTCCACCCTGGAGGAGGTCTTCCGGGTCGGCTCCATGGCGGGCGCCGACTGGGAGACGTTCGGGGAGATCGGCGGGGTGGCCTTCGACGCCAAGGGCCAGCTCCATGTGTTCGACCGCCAGAGCTCCCGCGTCGTGGTCACCGACGCCCACGGCAAGCTGGTGAGGACGGTCGGAAAGGCCGGCGAAGGGCCGGGGGAGCTGCGCTCGCCGGTGACCTTCACCGTCCTGCGCGACGGCACCATCGTCATCGCGGACATGGGGCACCGCGCGTACCAGCTCTTCGGCGCCGACGGCGCCTTCCAACGGATGGTGTCGTTCAGCGGGAGCGGCGAGATGATCCGCCTGGGCGACATGGCTCCGGACCCCAGGGGTGGGGCCGTCTTCAGCGGCGGCGGCAACATGACGATCTCCATGTCCCGGCAGGGACCGGGGGCGCCCCCGGCGCTCCCCACCGACCGCCCCATCGAGTGGATCTCGCTGGCCGGCGCCGCCGCAGAGGCGAAGCTCCTCGCAAGCGGGTGGCAGCCCCCGCGCGCGGGCGGTGCCGCACCGGTGATGCGCGCGGGCGGGGAAGCGACTTTCGTCGCCGCCGTGCGGGGGCCGCGGACCTTCGAGCCCCCGCTCCTCATGGGTCCGCTGGCAGACGGAGGGGTGGCGTACTCCGACTCCACGGCGTACGTGGTGAAGGTCGTGTCCCCCACGGGCGCGCTGCAGCGGGTGATCCGGCGGCCGTTCTCTCCGCGTCCGGTCACCGCGGCCATCCAGGAGGCGGAGAAGGAGCGGCGCCTGGCGGAGCTGGAGTCGGGTGGTGGGCCGCAGATGCGGATCGTGGTGGCCGGGCCCGGAGGAGGAGGCGCGCGCCCCATCAGCCAGGACGCCATCAGGGACATGATGCGCGGCCAGATCGACCAGCTCGAGTTCTACCCCGAGCTCCCGGTGCTCCTCAACCTGAAGACGGGGTGGAGCGGGAAGATCTGGGTGGTGCGGCGGGGGCAGAAGCCCACCGAGCCGGGTGCCATGGACGTGCTCACGCCGGCGGGACAGTACGTGGGGACGTTCGCCGCCGGGTCGGTTCCGCTTCCCGCCGCCTTCGGCCCGGAAGGGCTGGCGGCGTTCATCGAGCGGGACGAGCTGGACGTGCCCACCGTCGTGGTGAAGCGCCTGCCGGCAGTGCTCCGGTAGCGGGCGCTCCCTGGGGGAGTGGCGCGCCCGCGGCGGAACGCGGAGCTTGTGGGTCCCCCCGGGGTCACGGCCGGCACCGGGGTGGCGGGCCACGAGACCGGAGCGGGGCATGCGATACGGACGGATACGCCGCGTGGCGCTGCTGGGCGCCATGCTTCTGGGGTGCCTCTTCCCCGCCCTCGGGGCGGCGCAGGCGCTGGACGGGACCGGGGTGGTGGCGACCGGACTCCTCCTCCGCCGCATGGAGGGCGTGAAGCGCGTCCTCATGATCGGGGCCCATCCCGACGACGAGAACACGACCGTCCTGGCGCAGCTCTCCCGGGGGATGGGCGCCGAGACCGCCTACCTCTCGCTCACCCGGGGGGAAGGGGGCCAGAACCTCCTGGGCCCGGAGCTGTGGGACGGCCTGGGAATCATCCGGACCGGCGAGCTGGAGGCTGCCCGGCGCCTCGACGGGGGCCGGCAGTTCTTCACCCGCGCCTTCGACTACGGCTTCTCCAAGAGCGCCGAGGAGGCGTTCCGCTTCTGGCCCCGTGAGGAGCTCGTCGCCGACGTGGTCTGGGTCATCCGCACGTTCCGGCCCCAGGTGGTGATCTCCGTCTTCTCCGGGACGCCGCAGGACGGGCACGGGCATCACCAGGCCTCCGGGCTCGTGGTCCGGGAGGCCTTCGAGGCCGCCGGGGACCCGACCCGCTTCGCGGAGCAACTGGCCCGGGGCGTGGAGCCATGGACCCCCACCAAGCTGTACGGGAGGGTCTGGCGGGGAACCTCGGAGGCCACGACGACCCTGGCGACGGGAGCCTGGGATCCCCTTCTGGGTCGCTCCATCCTGCAGCTCTCCATGGAGAGCCGGAGCTTCCATCGCTCCCAGGACATGGGTGCCGCCCAGCCTCTGGGTCCCCAGACGTCGGGGATGCGCCTGGAGCGGAGCCGGTCCGCGGGTGAGGGCGCGGCGGGGGCGGGTGACGACGGGATCTTCGCGGGTGTGGACACGACGCTGGCCGGCGCGGCCGCCGGGCTCGCCCCGGACGCCCGCCGGGCCGCGCTGAGGCACC
>JBFYZE010000035.1:0-4581 GCA_041309665.1 Gemmatimonadales bacterium
CCACCGCGATCGCCTCGCGCGCCACGCCATGACCGTCGAGGGGCTGGTGGGCAGGCTGGCCGCCACGGTGGGGGGGAACGCGGGCCTCGGGTACCTGAAGCTCGGCGGCGAGGAGGTGCAGTATCAGGTCAAGCTCGAGGCCGACGAGGACATGGACGTGCTCGCGCTCACGGAAACGCTGGTGGACACGCCCGGGGGCCAGCGGATCCGACTCGGCGAGGTGGTGACCGTGGAGCCCCGGGAGATCCTGGCGCGCATCCGCAGGGAGAACCAGCAGTACGAGCGCACCGTGGCCTACGAGTTCCGCGGGCCCCAGAAGCTCGGCGACGTCTTCCACGAGCGGGTCATCGCCGCCACCGACGCCCCGCCCGGCTACACGGTGGAGAAGGGGGACACGGGGTGGTGGATCGACACCGAGGAGCAGCAGCAGATCTGGCTGGTGATCGCCGTGTCGCTGCTCCTGATCTACATGGTGACCGCGGCGACCTTCGAGTCCCTGGTCCAGCCGCTGTGCGTGATCCTCACCGTGCCCATGGCCCTCATCGGCGTTTTCCTGATCTTCTACTACACCGGCGCCGCGTTCACCCGCGAGGCGTACATCGGCGTGATCATGATGTTCGGGATCGTGGTCAACAACGCCATCCTCCTGGTGGACCACGTCAACGGCGTCCGCCGCCGGGAGCCCGGGCTGGACTTCGACGAAGCGGTGGTGAAGGGGACGCTGGAGCGGGTGCGTCCCATCCTCATGACCACGGTGACGACGGTGCTCGGGCTGGTGCCGCTCGTCGTCTTCGGCGAGGGGGCGGGGTCCAGGATCTGGGACGCGCTCGCGCTCGTCCTCATGGGAGGACTCCTGTCGTCCACGCTCTTCGTGCTGACGCTGACCCCCGCCGTCTACGGCTTGATGGAACGGCCCCGGCTCACGCGGGCGGCGGCTCCGAAGCCCGCCCCGTCGCCACAGCCAGCATGAGCGCCATGACCACCGCCGAGGTGAGGCACCAGGCGCAGGTGGCGCCGATGACGAAGGGCTCGAGGAAGGTCAGGTAGGCCGAGAAGGCCGTCCCCAGGAGCGTCATCGCCCACGCCGCCGTCCACGCGAGGTGGCGCAGCCGCTCCGCGCCCCAGGTGGCCACGGACCATGCCGCCGCCAGCGCCACGTAGCCCGCCAGCCCGAGCACGCCGATGGGGAGCACGCCGAAGAGGCGCGCCCATTCGCTCTGCTGCACGGTGTTGCAGTCCCCCACGGGCCCGCACACCGCCGTGGCGCCGGTGACCTCCACGAACGAGAGGTAGGCGGCAACGCCCGTCCCCACCACCGCCAGGGCCGGGAAGAGCCAGCCGGGGAACCCGGGCGCCTTCGAGCCGGGACGGAGCATGACCGCGACCGACCAGGCGAGCACGCCCAGGAGTCCCACGAGCACGACGACGGACATCCCGTTTCCCACCGGGTCCTGGAGGAAGAGGGCCACGGGCCCCAGGCGCTCCAGCGGGAGCGCGGTGCCGCCGGTGGGGAGCGGACCCACGCCCTGGGTCAGCCCTGGGGCGTCACCCCCCTGGGACGACGGGGGTGCTGCACCTCCGGCATCGGCGGGCGACGGGGCGGGAGCCGCCGTCTCCTGGGCCGGGCCTCCGGCGGAGGACGCGGGCGGCGGCGCGGCCCCCGTGTCTCCTGCTTGGAGCGGAAGTTGGGACCCCGTGGCCGACGGTGCCCGCAGGCCGGTGTCGGCCGGCGCCAGGGGGCTCTGCTGGGGGGCCTGGGGCGTGGCCCGCGGGACGATGATCCCCTGGGCGGTCAGCGCCTGGCGGAGCTCCTCGATCGGCGGCCAGTCGATCCCGCCGCCGGCGAGGCCCTTCTCGATGATCCCCGGGAGCTGCTGGGGAATCTCCAGGGAGCCTACCAGCACGGTGGTGCCCACCACGAGCGCCGGGACGCCGAGGCGCTCGTCCGGGAGGGCGAAGTAGTGCACCATGGCGTCGTAGAGAGCGGACCCCATCTGGGTGCTCACGTCCACGCCCACGATGACCAGCTTGCTCCCGTGCTTCTGCCGCAAGGGAGGGAGATCCTGGTTGATGACCTGGTGGCAGTGGGCGCAGGTGGGGGAGTAGAAGATCACGGCGTTCACCACCGGCTCCTGCCCCCCGCCCGCGAAGGGGGAGGAGAAGAGGAGGGCCGCGGACGCCAGGATGCTGGAGAGCACGCGCATGGGGTTCAGCGTTGAGGTTCCAGGAGGTGCGCCGCACCGAATCTAGCTGAATTCGCTATTTTTTCAGATTGTGGCGGACTTCCCGACAGGGACGGCCCGTCCCGAGCGCCCAGGCGTGCACCTCCAACCCTCCACAGAGCATGTCCGAAGCCAACCCCACCCGCCCCGCGGGGACCGACTTCATCCGCCAGATCGTGGCGGCGCACCTCGCGGAGGGCCGGTACCCGAGCCCGGTGACGCGCTTCCCGCCCGAGCCCAACGGGTACCTGCACCTCGGGCACGTGAAGTCCAACTGCCTGAACTTCGGGATCGCCCGGGAGTTCGGGGGGCGCTGCCACCTGCGCTTCGACGACACCAACCCGGAGACGGAGGACCTGGAGTACGTCGGGTCCATCCAGGACGACGTGCGCTGGCTGGGCTTCGACTGGGGAGAGCACCTGTACTTCGCCTCGGACTACTTCGAGCGCATGTACGAGTGCGCCGAGACCCTCGTCGGCAAAGGCCTCGCCTACGTGGACGACGCCTGCGAGGAGGAGATCAGCGAGAGCCGGGGCACCGTGACCCGCCCGGGGACCCCCACGCCGGGGCGGTCGCGCAGCGTGGAGGAGAACCTGGACCTCTTCCGCCGCATGCGCGCCGGGGAGTTCCCGGACGGCTCCAAGGTGCTGCGGGCCAAGATCGACCTGGCGTCGCCGAACATGATCATGCGCGACCCGGTACTCTACCGGATCCGGCACGCGCACCACTACCGCAGGGGGGACACCTGGTGCATCTACCCCCTGTACGACTACGCCCACTGCCTGGAGGACGCCTTCGAGGGCGTCACCCACTCCATCTGCACGCTGGAGTTCGAGAACAACCGGGAAATCTACGACTGGCTCCTGGACAACGTCGGCTTCGCCGAGCCGCGCACCCACCAGTACGAGTTCGCCCGGCTGGAGCTCGAGTACACGGTCCTGTCGAAGCGGAAGTTCATCCGCCTGGTCAAGGAGGGACACGTGGCGGGGTGGGACGATCCCCGCATGCCCACGGTGGCGGGGCTCCGGCGCCGGGGCGTTCCCCCGGAGGCGCTCCGCTACTTCGCCGACATCATCGGCGTGGCCAAGGCCAACTCCCGGGTGGACATCGGCAAGCTCGACCACGCCATCCGCGAGACGCTGAACCCCGTGGCGCCCCGGGTCATGGCGGTCCTCGAGCCGCTGAAGGTGGTGCTCACCACCTGGCCGGCGGGGAGGGTCGAGGAGCTGGATGCTCCGTACTTCCCGCACGACGTGCCCCGCGAGGGCTCGCGCTCGGTCCCGTTCGCGGGTGAGCTCTGGATCGAGCGCACCGACTTCTCCGAGGACCCGCCCAAGGGGTTCCGGCGACTGGTCCCCGGAGGGGAGGTGCGGCTCAGGTACGCCTACGTCATCCGCTGCGAGGAGGTCGTGAAGGACGCCGCGGGGAACGTGGTGGAGCTCCGGTGCAGCCACGACCCGGACACCCGGAGCGGAAGCGGGGACGGCCGGAAGGGGATCGGAACGATCCACTGGGTGTCGGCACGCCACGCCCTGGACGCCGAGGTCCGGCTCCACGACCGGCTCTTCCTCGTGCCCGACCCCGACGACGTCCCCGAGGGGGGCGACTTCACGGACCACCTGAATCCGGATTCGCTCCGCGTCCTGCGGGGCGCCAAGGTGGAGCCCTCCGTGGCGGGGGACGACCCGGCCACGCGCTACCAGTTCGAGCGCACGGGCTACTTCTGGCGCGACCAGGTGGACGGCGTGGGAGATCGTCTCGCCTTCAACCGGATCATCACGCTGAAGGACACCTGGGCGAGGCAGGGCGCGGGGCTGGAGGAGCGCCCAGCCACCGCCGGCGGCAAGGCTCCGTCCGGGAGGGCTCCCGTCGCCGGGGCCGGCCCGCGCGGGACGCCGACGGCGGACAAGCCGCGCGTGAGCGACGAGCGGGCCGGGCGGCGCCGGGCCGACGCCGAGCTCGCCCGGCGCATGGAGCGCTACACGAGGGAGCTGGGGCTCTCCTCCGAGGACGCGGACCTCCTGACGGCATCGCGCGACCTCTCCGACTTCTTCGACGAGGCGTTGGCCGCGCACGGGGACGCCGCCGCGGTGGCCGGATGGGTTGTCAACGACCTCCCCGCCGTGATGGGCGGCCGCACGCTGGACGCGCTGCCCTTCGACGGTAGGGGGCTCGGCGTGCTGGTGGGCCTCGTGGGCGCGGGGAGGATATCCCGGCGCGCCGCCAAGGACGTGCTGGCCCACATGGCCGAGAAGGGGGGCGAGCCGGAGGAGATCATGCGTCGCCTCGGCCTCGAGAAGATGGACGACCACGGGGCCGTCGAAGCGGCGGTGGACGCCGCCCTGGCCCGGTGGCCGGA
>JBFYZE010000036.1:0-3389 GCA_041309665.1 Gemmatimonadales bacterium
AGGCGGCATTCCCCCAGAGGTACTTACTGTGGTCCGCGCCGTCCACCTCCTCCTCGTAGTTGAAGGCCTCGACCGGCACGTTGGCCTGCCCGTAGGGGAGCCGCGCCAGCACATGCGGCAGCACGAGCCCGACGTAGCGGGAATCCTCGGATTCGCGGAACGACTTCCACTTCGCGAACTCGAGCCCCTGGAAGATCTTGGCCAGGTCGCGCGGGTCCCCGAGCTGCGTGAAGCTGTCCAAATTGAAGAGCTGGGGGGCCGCTGCCGCGATGAACGGTGCGTGCGCGGCCGCGGCGACCTGGGAGACCTTCTCCAGGAGGGAGAGATCCTGAGGGTGGCTCGCGAACTCGTAGTCGCCGATGAGCGCCCCGTAGGGAGCGCCGCCGAACATCCCGTACTCCTCCTCGTAGATTTTCTTGAAGAGGGCGGACTGGTCGAACTCGGCAGCTCGCTCCATGTCCCGGAGCAGGTCTTTCTTCGAGATATTCATCACCCGGACCTTGAGGTTCTCCCCGGTCTCGCTCTGGTTGACCAGGTAGGACAGGCCTCTCCAGGATGCCTCGAGCTTCTGGAATTCGGGGTGGTGCATGATCTCGTGGAGCTGGGCGGAGATCAGTCGGTCGATCTGGGCGATCCGGGCGTTGATCATGAGCTCCGTGTTCTTGGAGACCGTGATCGTCCCCTCCATGACCTGCCGGACGAACTCACCGATGATGTCCCGGGCCATCCCACGCTGGCTCTCGTCCCGAGCCATGCGCCCTTCTTCGATGATCGTTTCGAGCAGCCCTTTCTCCTCCACCGCCTCCGCCGGCCTGGCCTCGCCTGCCGCCTGGCGTTCCTTGTTCGTCATGCCTCCTCTCCTTTCCCACCATCTATCCTGACGGGGCTACGTGTTTTCGCCTTCCGGGCCGGCCACACCGGCTTCCTTCCCGAGCTTGGTGAGGGCCTCGGTGCTCGAGATGACGTCCTGTAACAGCTCGTCGAGCTTGTCATTGCCGTCGAGTTTGTTGCGCAGCTCCGAGAGCCTCCGGCGCGCTTCCATCAGCTTGCGCAGCGGCTCGACCTGCTCGGCCACCTGCTGGGGGTGAAAATCGTCCAGGGACTTGAACTTCAGCTCCACGCCGATCTGCGAGTCGTCCTTCCCCCCCAGCTTGTTATCCACCTTGAACGCCAGCCGGGGCTTCATCCCCTCCAGGACCCGGGCGAAGTTGTCCCGGTCGATCTCCACGAACTTCCGATCCTTCAGCTTGGGCAGGGGCTCTGCCGGCTTTCCAGAGAGGTCGGCCAGGACCCCCACGACGAACGGCAGCTCCTTGTTCTCGATGGCCCCGCCGACCTCGACGTCGTAGGTGATCTGGACGCGGGGCGCGCGAACTCTGTCGAGCTTGTGCTGAGTGCTCTCCTTCTTTGCCATGGCGTCTCCTTTCGTCCCTCGTTACCGGATGACGGAACGACCCTGCACGCGGCGTCACCGCTTGTAGGACATGGCCCGGGTGACGTCGGTCGTACACATCTGCTGAAAAAGCGTTTTGGCTCGCCCCTGGTCTTCGTCGGACGGCTCCCCGTTCGTCAGGCACAGGTAGAGCGTGTTGAGCACGTCGGCGACCCAGAGCGGGGATTCCCATTTCTCCAGGTGCAGCTCCTGAATCAGGGTGTGCAACTCCTCGATGATCGGTCGGGCCAGGTCGGGCCGCTCGGCCCGAAGGCAGAGCTTTGCCATCAGGAGCCGCAGGCGGTTTCGCTCCCGGACCGAGGGAGCGGTGTAGCTCTCCTGGATCAGCAGCTCAAGCGCCCCCTTGAAACCCGAAGACGCCAGAAGGCCCAGCGCCTCCCGCCAGAGTTCGTCCTCGAAGGCCATGGTGTCCGCGATCCCGGTGCGGCGGGACGTGGACGGGGACGCAGCGGCCTCCCCGCGAGAGGCCTGGCCGGAAAGGCGCTCCGGGATCTCGCCCGCCCGTTGGCCGGTCGCGATGGGAGGCGCGGACCTCTCTCGATCGGCCGGAAGCGGCTCGCCCTTCTCGCTCCCGCCCACCCGCAGATTCACGAACTGCTGGCACTCCTCGATGGCCTTCCGCAATTCGGCCAGGCGAGGGGCCTCCCTTCCGAACCTCGCGTCGACGGCTTGTTCGAAGGCGTCGAATGCCTCGCGGCTTGCCGTCACGCCCTCGGCCAGCAACGCATAGAAATCCCGCGAAGACTTCGCCATCGCGGCATCGAAGAGTTCGGCCGAAAGCTTGCCCTCCGACATCATCTCCTTCCGCTTGGTGGCTTTCCCCTCATCCGTGTCCCCGTGCTGGTTGAGGGTGTCCTTCTCGTATCCGACCGTCCGGGACTCGTCGTACTGGAGAAGCGAATAACCGTCGGAGGCCCGGGGATCCGTCACCGGGACGCTCTTCAGGGCCAGCCACAACTTCTCATTCAGGAACTCGATCGGGCCGGCGCGATACTCGAGATCCCCCTCCTCCGGCACGGGGTACACCGTATCCCAGTACCCGTCGAGGAGACCGGTGAGGGCCTTGAGGCCGGCGGCGAACCCCTGGAACCCCTCCGTGCGGAGGAGCGCCTCCGTGAGCCAGGCCGCGATCTGGAGATCTTTGCTCTTTGCGGTCAGCGCCTTTGCGGACAGGTCTCTGACCCGCTCCCAGTCGGCCTGTTTTGACTCGGCCCCGCCGGCGGCAAGGGGATCCTCGCCGCGCCGCGCCTCCCGGATCTCTTCGTACACGGGCTCGTAGCGAAGATCCGTTCCCGCGGGCGAGTCCCCCGGAATCGGCCTCAGGATGGCATCAAGGTCAACCGATCCGCTCATCGTCGGCTCCTGCCTGCTGGATGTTGACGGTCAGCTCCCGGATCTCCAGGAGGGCCTTCTCCCCCGCGTCGATCTGGAACACGTGCTGTCCCATCCCCCGGGAGTACGCGCCCCCGAGGGGAACCCAGTCCGTCATTCGGCCGAGCCTCACCCGGTCGTCCTCGTGCTTGTAAGAGCCCGGGTAGAGCACGGGAAGATGGCAGTTCATGACGAGGCCGTCCTCCGTGACCATCCGAGCCGTGGTCCACAGAAGATCCATGAGGCCCTTGGGGGCCGCGATGGACACCTCTCGAAGGCACTCGAAGGGAATCCACACGTAGTGGCCGTGGACCATCGCCTCGAGGAAGAACGCCAGGTAGGCGTCGGTGTCCCGGAGATCCCCGAAGGGCGCGCCATCGACGTTTCCGGACACGTGCGGCTTCTGCGCGGCGGCCTGACCGAACAACTCCTCCGCCTCGTCCACCTGCTTCCCCTCCAGCTTCCGTCGCCCGGCCAGATAGCTCTCGAGATACGATGGCGCCTTCGGAAGGATTGCGGGGAGTCGTTCGAGGGATACCCCCTCGCGCTCCCGCTCCGCCGCCAG
>JBFYZE010000037.1:0-15383 GCA_041309665.1 Gemmatimonadales bacterium
CGCCGGACCACTCCGGCGGGGCCGCTTCCCCGGGTCGCGCGCGCCTCCCGGCGCTCAGTCGATGAGCGGGGCGATGATGGTGGCGAAGTTGTTCCGGGCCCGGTTCAGCCGGCTCTTCACGGTACCCAGGTTCACGCCGGTGATCTCGGCGATCTCCTCGTACGTCTTCCCCTCCAGCTCGCGCAGCACGAACACGATGCGGTGATGCTCGGGCAGGTGCGTCACGGCTTCCTCCACCTTCTCCCGGAGATGGCGCTTCCGGAAGAGATCGTCGGGCTTGTACTGCGTGTCCTCCCACTCCAGCGGGCGGTGGTCGGCGTCCCAGTTGCGCTTCAGCGTCTGGAAGAGGACCAGCGGGTTGCGGGAGCGGTTGCGCAGCTCGTTCTTCGCCAGGTTCGAGGCGATGGTGTAGATCCAGGTGGAGAACTTCTTGGTCTGGTCGAAGCGGTGCAGGTGCCGGTAGACCCGCACGAAGGTCTCCTGGACCAGGTCCTGGCCCCGTTCCCGGTCGCCGATGGTGCGGTACACGAAGTTGAGCAGCCGCTGGTCGTAGCGGGCCACGATCTCGCCGAACGCCCGGGTGTCACCCTCCAGGGAGCGCTGCACGACCTCGTGGTCCGGAAGCTCGCTGAGCCTCAGACGATGCTCGGCGGCTCCGCCTGCCTCGCGGCGGGGTGCCTCGCTGATGTGCTTCCTCGTCGCCCTGGCCACGTCCTCACCTCCCTCTCTGGGGGGCGGGCGCACCCGCCCGACTGGCGGGGGCCACCTCCACCCTGGATCGGATGCACGGGGCGTGCCAGACGTGAAATCCAGCCCGAAGGCCGCTGTCCGTCATCCCCGTCCTATCCTTATGACGTGCCATCGTGGCCGAATAGGACACCCCTGCGTCCTCCCGCTACACACCGGCGGGCCCGCGGCCCACCAGGAACGCCGCTGCGTACAGGAGCGCCGAAGCCGTCTTGCAGTCGGTGATCTCGCCGGTGCGCACCATGCCCAGCGCCCGCGAGAAGGGCATGCGGATGACCTCCACGAACTCGTCCGCGTCCAGCCGGGACTCGCCCTGCGTCAGGCCCTCGGCCAGGTACAGGTGGATCACCTCGTCGGTGAAGCCCGGCGTGGTGTGGACCCGGGTCAGGTGCGTCAGGGTGGTGGCCCGGTGCCCCGTCTCCTCCTCCAGCTCGCGGTGGGCGCACGTGTCCCACGCCTCGTGGGGCCCCAGGGGGAGCCCCGCCGGGATCTCGTACAGGTACCCGCCGGACGCATAGCGGTACTGGCGCAGCAGGAGGATCTCCGGGTCCGCCTCCGCCGCGGACGTCACCACCGGCAGGATCGCCGCGGCGCCCGGGTGCCGGATCATCTCCAACTCCCCCGTGCTCCCGTCGGGGAAGCGCACCGTGTCCACGCTCAGCTTCACGATCCGCCCTTCGTGGACCTTCCGGCTCGACAGCCGCCCGGGCCCGCTTCCGTCGCTCACGTCGACCTCCTGAATGCGTTGCAGCGTGGTCAGTCCTCGGCGGGCGCCACCACCTCGACCGGGCCCACGCCGAGCCCCTCCAGCGCCGGCGCCACCGTGGCGGCGTCGCCCACCACGACGATCTGGGCCTCGCCGGGGCGCACGTGGCGGCGGCCCGCCTCCC
This sequence comes from Gemmatimonadales bacterium, assembly GCA_041309665.1. GTDB lineage: Bacteria > Gemmatimonadota > Gemmatimonadetes > Longimicrobiales > Gaopeijiaceae > SZUA-318. Next base: position 1,638 of record JBFYZE010000037.1, read on the forward strand.
ACGTCGACTCCAGCGTCACCGCCCGGATCCGGTCCCGGTACGTGGCGTGGTAGTCGTCGTCCAGGCCGAACACCACCTGGTCGGTGATCCGGGCGGCCACCTGCCCCACCGACTCCAGGCGGAGCGGGAAGATCCCGGCGATGTAGTCGCGCGAAGCCTCCACCTCGTCGGAGGAGGGCCCGCGCGACACCAGCGCCTCCAGCTCCGCGAGGATCTCCCGCACCGCGGGCGCGGTCACCTCCGTCCCCACTGCCGTGTGCACCTGGAACGAGCCGGGGCGGCCCCGCATGGAGAAGCGGGAGCGGACACCGTAGGTGAAGCCGTTACGCTCGCGCAGGTTGAGGTTCAGGCGGCTCGTGAACGCGCCCCCCAGGAGCGTGTTCAACACCGAGAGGGGGAAGGCGTCGGGATCGGCGCGGGACACCCCCACGTGGGAGACCCGGATCTCCGACTGCACCGACCCCGGGCGGTCCACCACCCAGACACGCCGCTCCCGGGTCCGCGGCTCGACCTCGAAGCCGTTGCTGGCCGGGGGCTCGCCGGTCCAGTCGCCGAAGCAGGCCGAGGCCAGCTCCTCCATCTCGCCGGCGCCCACGTCGCCGACCACGACGAGCGCTCCGCGCCCGGGGCGGTAGTACCCGTCCGCGAACCCCCGGAGGTGGTCGCGCCCCAGCGGCCCGACGCTGGCCAGCGTTCCCTCCTGCCTCCGGGCGTAGGGCACGCCGGAGGCGAAGGTCCGCCGCGCCGCCTCGTCCGAGGCCAGCGACGCCGGGTCTTTGAGGCCCTGGCGGATCCCGGCGAGGTGCTGGTCGCGGGCCCTGGCCACCTCGGCCTCGGGAAAGCCGGGCGCCAGCACCGCCTCGGCGAGGAGCGCCAGCCCCGCATCGAACCGCTCGGCCAGGCAGGACAGCGACACGCTGGTCCCCTCCCACCCGGTGGACACGCCCAGGCGGGCGCCGATGCGTTCCAGCGCCTCCGCGAGCTCGGTGCCGCTCCGCCGCCTCGTGCCCCCTTCCAGGGCATCCCCGGCGAGCACCGCGAGCCCGGCGGCGGCGCCGGAGAGCGCCGCCTCCCCCGCGCGGAAGAAGAGGTTGGCGCTCACCACGGGGAAGCGCGACACCCGTGCGACCCGGAGGTCCAGCCCGGTGGAGAGCGTGCGCCGGTCCACCGGCGGGAACGCGAAGTCCCGGATCTCCCCCCCCTCGGGAGGGATGCTGCGGTCCAGCGGTGTCATGCCTCGCCTCCGGGCCGGTAGGTCACCACCGCCCGGTTCGCCGGCCCCAGGCGCCCGGCGGCGAAGCGGCGCACGTCGGATGCGGATACGCCGCGCAGCCGGTCCACCTCCTCGTTCAGGCGCCCCGGGTCGGAGAAGTACAGCTCGAACATGGAGAGGAGGTCGGCTCGCTCGCCCACCCCCTCGAGCGAGCGCACCAGGTCGGTCTCGAGCATGGCCACGGCCCGCTCCACCTCCTCCTCGGCCACGTCGGCCAGCCCCTCCATCTCCTCTCCCAGGGCGGCCTCCAACTCCGTCACCGACGCCCCCGGGTACCCTGTCGCCCACGCCAGGAGCATGGACGCTCCCGAGAGGAGCGGGTACGCGTAGGACACCACGTCCTTCGCGGCCCGCCGCTCCCGCACCAGGCGCCGGTAGAGGCGGCTCGCGCGTCCGGTGCCCAGGACCGCGCACGCCACCTCGGCGGTGGCGAATCCCGGGTCGTCGTAGGACGGGATGCGGAACGCCATCATCGCCCTGGGGAGGGGAACGTCCGCCACCACGTCGTCGCGCACGGTGCTCCCGATGAGGGGCTCCACCTCGGGATTCCCCGGGACGGGAGGGGCGGGCCCTCCCCGCGGGATCTCCCCGAAGTACCTCTCCACCTGGTCCATCACGCGGACGGAATCGAAGTCTCCGGCCACGGTGAGGACGGCGTTGTCGGGCACGTAGTACGTGCGGAAGAAGGAGGCCACGTCGTCCAGGCCGGCGGCGTCCAGATCGTCCATGGACCCGATGACCGTGTGGTGGTACGGGTGCGTCCGGGGGTACACGAGGCGCTGGAGCCGCTCGCTCCAGTCGCCGTAGGGTTGGTTGTCGTAGCGCTGGCGCTTCTCGTTCTTCACCACGTCCCGCTGGTTGTCCAGCTTCTCCTGGTCCATGGCGGGGAGCATCCACCCCATGCGGTCCGACTCGAGCCAGAGCGCGAGCTCGAGGTGGTGGGACGGGACGGTCTCGAAGTAGTTGGTGCGGTCGAACCAGGTGGTCGCGTTCAGGGTGCCGCCCGCCCGCTCCACCAGCTCGAAATGGCGGTTCTTGGGCACGTTCGCCGAGCCCTGGAACATCATGTGCTCGAAGAGGTGGGCGAACCCCGTGCGGCCTTCCGGCTCGTTCCGCGACCCTACGCCGTACCAGAGGTTCACGGCCACGACGGGCACCGCCGGGTCGTGCGAGAGCACGACCCGGAGCCCGTTGGACAGCGAGCGCCGTTGAAACGGGACGGAGAGGATGGGCGTGCCTCGAGGCCTCGCGCCGGTGCTCTTCGGCACCCGCTTACTCCTGGCTCACCGGCCGACCGCCGAGCACCACCACGGGCCCGAGCCCCAGCGCCTTCAGGGGCCCCTCGATGGCCGAGCGGTCCCCCGCGATGACCACGGCCATGCGCCCCGTGTCCAGTATCCGCTGCGCCGCCCCCATCACCGCGGCCTCGTCCACCGCGTCCACGCCGGCCACGTACCCGGCCCAGAAGTCCAGCGGCACGTCGTAGGTCACGAGCTCGGCCAGGCGGCGTACAACGTCGTCCAGCGACTCGAAGCGCTGCGGGAGCCGGAGCGCCAGGTAGTTGCGCGCCCGGTCCAGCTCGTCGGCGGGCACCGTCTCGGCGCTCATGCGCTCGATCTCCCGGACGAAGTCCACGACCGCGCTGTCCGTGACCTCCGTGGCCACCGCCGCCATGGCCTCGAAGGGCCCGGGGGCGCGGCGCATGTCGAAGAAGGAGCCGGCGCCGTACGTGTACCCCTTCTCCTCGCGGAGCTTCGCGTTGAGCCGCGACGTGAACGACCCCCCCAGCACCGTGTTCAGGACGGTCAGCGGGTAGTACGCCTCGGTGTCGCGCGCCACGGCCACGTGGCCCACGCGTACCTCGCTCTGCGCCGCGCCGGGCTTGTCCACCACGTAGATGGCGCGCCCCTCGCGCGGGGCCGAGCCGGCCAGCGGCGCCGGGTCCACGCCACGCCCCGTCCACCCGGCGAAGGCACCGGCCAGGAGGGAGTCCAGCTCGGCGCGCTCCACGTCCCCCGCCACCACCAGGGTCGCCTGCCCCGGCGCGTAGCGCGCGCGGTGGAAGGCCGCCACGTCGTCCCGGGTGAGCGCCTCCAGGCTCTCCTTCGTCCCCAGCAGGGACGCGCCGTAGGGGTGATCGGTTCCGTAGAGCACCTCGGCGAAGGCGTCCTCGGCCAGCGCCGCCGGCACGTCGGAGCGCTGCACCACCCTGGCGAGACGCTCCCGTCGCACCCGCTCCAGGTCCGCGTCCGGGAAGGAGGGGTTCATGACCACGTCCGCCAGCATGGAGAGCGCCTCGGGGAAGCGCGAGCGCAGCACCGAGAGGCGCAGCTGAGACGCGTCGTGCCCGGCGCTGCTCGCCAGCGACGCCCCCAGCAGGTCCACCGCGTCGGCGATGTCCAGCGCCGAGCGCGTGGCCGTCCCCTCGTCCACCATGTCGGCGACGAGGGAGGCGAGCCCCGCCTGGCGTGCGGGGTGGGCCGCCCCTCCCCCACGGAACTGGAGCTCCAGGCTCACCAGCGGGAGGGCGGAGCGCTCCACCAGCACCACCCGCATCCCGTTGTCCAGCGTGTAGTCCTGGATCCCGGGGAGCTCCAGCGCCTCGGGCTCGCCCACCGCAGGGACCTGGGACCGATCGAGCGCCTGCGCCCCGGCGCGTCCGCCACTTCCTGCGCCGACGCCGATCGTGACGGTGCGCTGGCCGGTCTCGGGATCCGGGGCATCGTAGTCCACGCCCGCTCGCGTCGCCGTCGCCGCGCAACCCGCCAGCGACACCGCGCTCCAGCACGCCACCATGAGCTTCTCTCCCGTGTTCATCGTCCGCCCTCCCCGGCCCCCGCCGCCGCCAGGTCCGTCCTTCCCCGCGGCACCACGCTGAGCCAGACGGCCGGCTTGCCGGCGATCCATCGCGCCGCCGCGCCGGCGACGTCCGGGCCGGTGACCCGCTGATAGCGCGCCAGGTCGTGCCGCACCCACCCCGGCGTCCCCATCGCGAAATGGTACTCGTTGAGGCGGTCGGCCTTCCCGCCGAACCCGCCCACCCGCTCCAGCGAGCGGACGAATGCCGTCTCCACACCGTTCACCGCCCGGTCGCGCTCCACGTCCTCCACCCCTCCGGACGCGACCCGGGCCAACTCCTCCCGTACCGCGGACGCAAGCTCCGCCAGCCCCACCTCGGGCTTGGCGGTGACGATGATCCAGAACGTGCCCCCCAGCTCGTTCCCCTCCTGGAAGGCACTCACGTCCTGGGCCACCTGCTCGTCGTAGACCAGGCGCTTGTGGAGCCGGGAGCTCTTCCCCTCGGTGAGGACCGAGGCGAGCACGTCCAGCGCCGCGTCCTCGTCGGTGTACCCTTTCGGCGTGTGCCATGCCACGTAGAGGCGGGGGAGCTGGACGGCATCCTCCAGGACCAGCTCCTTGTCCACGGCCAGCGTGGGGTCGGGGAAGGTCACCTCGGGGACGGGCGGCCCTGCCGGGATGTCGCCGAAGTACTTCTCCACGAGACTGCGCACTGCCTGCTCGGAGACGTCACCTGCCACGGCCAGGCTCGCGTTGTTCGGCGCGTAGTAGGTGCGGAAGAAGTCCTTCACGTCGTCCAGGGTGGCCGCCGACAGGTCGTCCATGGAGCCGATGACGGGCCAGTGGTAGGGATGCTCCGGAGGATAGAGGTTCTCGTAGACCATTTCCCAGGCCAACCCGTACGGCTGGTTGTCCACGCCCTGACGACGCTCGTTCTTCACCACGTCGCGCTGCACGTCCAGCTTCTCCTGGGTCATGGTCTCCAGCAGGAAGCCCATGCGGTCGGCCTCCAGCCAGAGCGCCAGCTCCAGGGCGTTGGAGGGGACGTTCTCCCAGTAGTTGGTGCGGTCGTTCGCGGTGGAGCCGTTGTTCACGCCACCAGCGGCCTCCAGGTGGTTGTCGAAGTCCCCCTCGGGCACGTTCGCCGACCCCTCGAACATGATGTGCTCGAAGAGGTGGGCGAACCCGGTGCGCCCGGGCTTCTCGTTCTTCGAGCCCACGTGGTACCAGACGTTGACGGTGGCCACGGGGAGCGAGCCGTCCCGGTGCACGATGACGTTCAGCCCGTTGGCGAGCGCGAACTGGGTATAGGGGATGTGGACGTCCACCCGTCCTCCGTCTTGCTGGGCGGCCAGGGAGGGGGCGAGGAGCCCCAGGGCCGCCGTCCATGCCACGATGCGCATCGTCGTTCCCATCGTCGTCTTCCCCGTGCTCGTGCCGTCGGCGCCCGGCCGCGTAGGGCCGGCCTGAAGAGATTTTCAATTTAATGAAGGGACGGATCCGGAGGGGATGGTGAGGGCGCCGCGGAGCTCCTCCGCTCCCAGTACCCGGACGAGGTTCCGGGGTGACAAGATCCAGAGGAAGCAATGGAACAGGTGGGGGAGCGTGTGGCGAGGGTTGGCCCGGCGGAGCCGACGGTGGAGCGTCTATTCCAGCACTGGGGCAGACCACGTTCAGGAAGTGGTTGCCATGCTCAAGGCTCGGGGTCCCGTCCAACTGCGGCCAAGTTGCCGAACGGTCGTGCCTGCCATACTGTGTTGGCGGTTTCGCCTTCAGGTTCAGCCGGCTCACCGCGAACACTCGTAGGCTACTCTCCTGGAGCCTCTTCAAGCAAGCCGTTCGGGCCAGTCGATTCGGGCCAGTCGAACCCCTCGCCACGCCGTTCCGGTCACAGGCTCCAACCGGACTTGGGTACGAGGGTGAAGTGGGCGTACGCGTCCACGGAACTCCCCCTTCACGCCCGTCGCCACGTCCGGTGCGCGCCCATGCCTCCTGCTTCAACCGCCCTCCCCGTTCTCACACCTCAGGAGTTCCACGTATGTCCTACCGATACCCATGGGGTAGCAGGGGCTCGCCCGCGCCTCGCGCGCTCGCGAGCCTGTCCTGCCTCGGAGTGATCGTCCTCGGCCTGCTATGGTTCGCCGGACCGGCTTCGGCGCAGGTGAGTGCCGTGGGCGGCGTGGTGGTGGACGGCATGACGCTGCGGCCCCTCGCGGGGGTGCAGATCGCCGTGGTCGGCACCACCGTGGGCAGCCTCACCGACGCGTCCGGACGGTTCCGGATCAACAACGTCCCCGGGGAGCAGGTGACCCTCCGGGCGGTCATGCTGGGCAAGCGGGAAGCCCGCGTCACCGCGCGCGCCGGTGACCTCGGCATCCGGATCACGATGGAGGACGAGGCCATCTCGCTCGATGAGATCATCGTCACGGGCACGGCGGGCGGGACGCAGCGCCGCGCGATCGGCAACGTGGTGACCTCCGTCGACGCCGAGACCACGAGCGCACTCTCCTCCATCCCCGACGTCGGCATGATGCTGAACGCGCGTGTGCCCGGGCTGGTCATCCAGCCCGCGACCGGGATGGTCGGCGCCGGCTCGCGCATCCGCATTCGCGGCACGACGAGCTTCTCGCTCAACGACCAACCCCTCATCTACGTGGATGGGGTGCGCATGAACAACCAGGTGTCCTCGGGCCCCGCGGTTCAGGGCTTCGGCTCATCGGCGATCAGTCGCTTGAGCGACATCAACCCGGCCGATATCGAGACCATCGAGGTCATCAAGGGACCGGCGGCCGCGACCCTCTACGGGACCGAAGCCTCCAACGGCGTGATCCAGATCATCACGAAGCGGGGGACCGCTGGCGCCAAGCCGCGCATCAACGTCATGACCCGCCAGGGCGCCACATGGTTCGGCAACGCCGAAGGGCGGCTGAACGAGGCGTGGTACCGCGACGCCAACGGCGACGTGAAGACAATGAACCTGATCAAGCTGGAGCGCGAGCGGGGAACGCCGATCTTCGACGTGGGCCAGCTCCAGGGCTACGGGATCGACATCAACGGCGGGACCGAGGCACTCCGCTACTTCGTGAGCGGCATCTACGACCACGACGACGGCATCGAGCCGACCAACCGCCTCCGCCGCTTCAGCGGCCGCATGAACCTCACCTTCCAGCCCGACCCCCGGGTGGAGGTGACCACGAACGTGGGCCTCATTGCCGCCACCACCCACCTGGCTCGTGAGAACGCGGGCATCTGGCACAGCCTGCGCCTGGGCAGTCCGACCCTGCTGAACACGCCGCGCCGCGGCTTCTGGTCACGTCCGCCCGAGACGGCCCACTCGGTGGACGTGGACTTCCAGAAGCTCCGCCGCTTCACCGGAGGCGTGCAGGTGAAGCACAACCCCTGGGAGTGGCTCTCGCAGCGCCTCACGCTCGGCCTCGACTTCACGTTCGAGAACAACCAGAGCATCACAGAGCGTATGACCGCGTACAATGCCCAATTCTACACGGCGCAGGCCGCGCTCGGCTCCAAGAGCGTGCAACGCCGCGACGTGACGTACACCACCGTCGATTATGGGCTCACGGCCACGTTCGACCCGGCGCCGAACCTCAACTCGGCGACCTCGGTCGGCCTGCAGTACTACAGCAATTTCCTCGAAACCCAGGAGGCGAACGGCCGCGAGTTCCCCGCGCCGGGCCTCACGGCCGTGGACGCCCTCGCCGTGAACTTCGGCGGCGACAACTATCGCGACAACGCCACCGTCGGCGTCTACCTCCAGCAGCAGTTCGGCTGGAAGAATCGCCTGTTCTTGACGGGCGCGGTGCGCGCCGACGACAACAGCGCGTTCGGCAGGGATTTCGAGTTCGTCGCCTACCCGAAGGTGAGCGCGAGCTGGGTGGTCAACGAGGAACCGTTCTGGAACGTGGACATGGTGGACAACCTCCGCCTGCGCTTCGCGTACGGAGCGGCCGGCCAGCAGCCGGAGACCTTCGCGGCCCTGCGCACCTACATGCCGATCACCACGGGAACGGGCACCGCGGCATTGAGTCCGAACCTCATCGGCAACCCGGACCTCGCGCCCGAGCGGGGCGAGGAGATCGAGGCCGGGCTAGAGACCAGTCTGCTCGAAGAGCGTTTCGGCGTCGGTCTGACCTACTACAGGAAGCGGACGCGCGACGCGATCCTCCTCCGTCAGCAGCCGCCCTCGCTCGGGTTCCCGAGCACGCAATTCGTCAACGCCGGCGAGATCCTCAACCAGGGCATCGAGTTGGCTGTGACCGCCCATGCCATCCGCCGCGAGAACGTGGATCTCAGCTTCAACTTCAACCTGTCCACGAACGACAACGAGGTCATCAGCCTGGGTGGCGATGAGTTCATCAGCCTCGGCACCCAGCAGCACAGGACTGGATACCCGGTGGCCGGCTACTTCGAACGCAAGGCGGTCAGCGCCGAGGTCGACGCCAACGGACGCGCTTTCAACGTCATGTGCGACGGGGGCACGGGCACCGACGGTCTGCGCGGAGGCGGAGCTCCCGTTCCGTGCGCGAACGCACCCAAGATCTACATCGGCCGCTCCCAGCCGAACCGGGAGGGGTCGCTCAGCAGCACCCTGACCTTCCTTCAGCGCTTCAGCCTGTACGCGCTGGTGGACTTCAAGACGGGCCAACTCAAGGACAACACGGAGGCGCAGAACCGCTGCAAGACGCGCCTGATCTGCAAGGAGAACCTCTTCCCGCAGGACAATCCGGTCTTCACGGCGGAGATGCAGGACGCCACCCTGTTCGCGACGAGCATCCGTTTGAAGGACGCCTCCTTCGCGAAGCTCCGCGAGGTGTCGGGCAGCGTGCAGCTCCCCGACAGCTGGGTGGAGCGCATCGGCGCGAGCCGTGCCTCGGTACGCGTGGCCGCGCGCAACCTGTGGACCTGGACGAAGTGGACGAGCATCGACCCCGAAGCCTTCCGTATGGACCAGCTGCACACCCGCTCGGAGCAGGAGTCCATGCCGCAGCTGAACCAGTTCATGACCACCATCCAGATCACGTTCTGAGCCCGAGGACATCATGTATCTCACGAAGCACGAAGAGACGATCCGGGCGCACGGGTCCTCGCCGGCATGGCGGGACGGGACGGTCCGCCGCGGAGGCGCGGGGATGGCGGTGCTGGCTCTGCTCGGCGTGGGCGGCTGCACCGACGTCCTGGACAGCCTGCTCGAGGTGGAGGCGCCCAGCCAGGTAGAGGCGAGCAAGGCGGAGGTCCCGGCGAACGCCAAGCTCCTGGTGGACGGCGCGGTGGCCGACTTCGACTGCGCGCTCGGGCACTATATCAACATCAGTGGGCTGCTGGGCGAGGAGTTGACCGACCCGCAGCAGACGGCGGCGCAGTGGGACCTCGACCGCCGGACGATCCAGGTCGAGGGTGGGTACTACGCCACCTCCACGTGCAACGACCGGATGGGGGCGTACACGCCGCTGTCCGTCGCGCGTTGGGAGGCGGACAACATCCTCACCAAGCTGGAGAAGTGGACGGACGCGGAGGTGGCGAACCGGACCGCTCTGACCGCGACGGCGGCGGTCTACTCCGGCTACGCCCACACCCTGATGGGCGAGGGCTTCTGCACCGCGGCGTTCGACGCCGGCCCCGAGTTGAGCCGCGCCCAGGTGTTCGAGCGGGCGGAGGATCGGTTCACCCGGGCCATCGCGTCCGCCGCGCAGGCCGGAAGGACGGACCTGGCCAACCTGGCCCGGCTGGGCCGGGCGAGGGCACGGCTGAACGCGGGCAGGCTGGCCGATGCCGCCTCGGACGCGAGGCTGATCCCCGAGGGCTTCGTCTTCAACGCCAATTACTCCGCCGCGACGACCCGAACGGAGAACACCGTATGGGTGCAGTACTCCCGGTCGCAGAACACGACCGTGGAGAGCTTCTATCAGGGCCTGACGGTGGAGGGCGTCAAGGACGTGCGCGTGAGTCTCACGGACCTGAAGAAGAAGGGCACCAACAACAAGACGCCCCTGTTCACGCCGGACAAGTACACGAGCGCGGTGTCCCCCATTCCCATCGCGCGGTGGGCGGAGGCCCAACTCATCATTGCCGAGGCGGAGGGTGGGGCGTCGGCGATCGCAATCATCGACAAGCTGCGCGCCAAGCGAAATCTACCCGCGTACTCGGGACCGCAGGACGCAGCTGCGGTGAAGGCGCTGATCATCGAGGAGCGCCGCCGGGAGCTCTTCCTCGAATCCCATCACCTGGGTGACCTGATCCGGTATGCCATGCCGCTGCGGCCCGCGGCTGGGACGCCGTGGTTCAACGGCGGCTCGTACGGCTCGGTGCGCTGCATGCCGCTGCCGGACGTGGAGCGTCTGAACAACCCGACGCTCAAGGGCGGCGATTGAGCACTGGCGCCAAGGAGATCCCCGGTCCGCCCAAAGTGGGCGGGCCGGGGGCATCCCCGACGCTCAGCCGTTCCCGCAGCTCAGCAACTCCAGGAGGAGCGCGAGCGCCTCGGCGCCCAGGTCCGTCGCGCCCTGGTTGTAGTTGCGGAGCAGGACGACCCCCAGCCCCGACTCCGGCTCGAACGCCATGAAGGCCGTGTAGCCCGCCACGGACCCGGTGTGTCCGATCAGGCGTGAGCCCTGCGGCCCGTCCCACAGCCGAAAGCCGAGCGAGTAGCCGTCGTGCGTCGGGGTATGGTCCACGCCGATCAGCCGCCGGGCATCGGTGCCGAGGATCTGCGCGGACGACTTGCCCGACAAGCCGGCCATGAAGCGGGCCAGGTCCCCTACGGTCGAGTAGATCCCCCCGTTCGGCACCTTGTAGCCCCGGCCCACATGCTCGAGTGCGGGGGTCTCCCGGTCCACCCTGCCGTCCTCGCCGTTCTGGTATCCGACCGCCAGGTCCTCCGACATCTCGGGGGTCACGACGAAGCCTGACGACGTCATGCCCACGGGGCGCAAGATGGAGCCGGCCACGAGCTCCATGAAGGGGACGCCCGACGCGCGCGACAGCGAGTATCCGAGAATCCCGAACCCGATGTTGCTGTAGGAGTAGCGCTCGCCGGGGCTGGCGTCGAAGGACGTGGTGGAGATCGAGGCCAGGAGCTTGTCCTCCCACTGCTCAAGGGGCCCGGACGTGGCCCCCTCCAGTGCGGGCTCCCGGGCCAGCCCCGCCGTGTGGCTGGCCAGGTGCCGGAAGCTGACCGGCGCGGACCCCTCCGGCGGCGCGTTCAGGCCGGAGAGCTCGGGGAGCACGGCCACCACGGGATCGTCCAGTGCGACCAACCCCTTCTCGACCATCTGCAGGAGGACCACGCCGGTGAAGGACTTCGAAATCGAGCCCACCCGGTAGATGGTGTTCACTCCGGCAGGGACGGAGCGCTCCGCGTCGGCCCAGCCGAAGCCCTGGCCCCAAATCAGGTCCCTGCCCACGGCCACGCCCGCCGAAATCCCGCCAACCCCGTCAGAGCGGACCTGCTCCTCCAGCGTGGCTGCGAACCGGGCCAGGATTTCCCCTCGGTTCTCGTGGCAGACCTGGCCCGCACCGGGGGCCGGGGCCATGAACAGGGCGAGCAGAGCACAGACGGCCGCGGGGGAGTTCGTTCGGCAGCGCACGATGGACCTCGGAGGAGTCTGGTGGTGGTAGTCGGGAGCGCGGCATTCAGCCGCGGAGCACGTCCTGGTACGCGTAGAGCGCCGCCGCGCCCCCGGTGTGCAGGAAGAGCACCTTCTCGCCTCTCTTGAAGCGCCCCTGGCGGACCAGGTCCACGAGCCCCGCCATGGCCTTGCCCGTGTAGACCGGATCGAGGAGGACGCCATCGAGCCGGGCCACCATGCGCACGGCCTCGACCATGCCGTCGGTGGGGAGGGAATAGCCGGCCCCGACGTAGTCGTCCAGGATCCGCAGGTCCTGCGGCGCGACGCCCTTCGGGAACCCGAGGAAGGTCTGGGTGGCCTCGGCCAGCGAGCGGACGAGCGCCTCCTGCTCCGCCACCTTCCTGCGGATGCTGATGCCCGTGACGGGGATCCTGCTTCCACTCGCCATCATGCCGACGACGATGCCGGCGTGCGTGCCTGCGCTTCCGCTCGTCAGCACCAGGTGGTCGAAGTGGAGGCCCAGGTCGAACGCCTGCGCGACGACTTCCTGCGCGCAGGCGACGTAGCCCAGGGCGCCGAGGGGGTTCGAGCCTCCGCCGGGGATCACGTATCCCTTGCGCCCGACGCTCGCCAGCTCCGCGGCCTCACGGGCCATCGCGCCGGCCAGGTCCGTGCCCCCGTCCACGACCACGGTCTTCTCCACGCCCAGGAGCCCGAACAGGAAGTTGTTCCCGCTCGACTCCGGGTCGTAGCTGTTCGGCACCCTCTGCTCGAGGACGAGGCGGCACTTCAGCCCCTCCTTGGCCGCGGCGGCGAGGGTCAGGCGGCAGTGGTTGGACTGGACCGCGCCCACGGTGATGAGCGTGTCGGCCCCCTGCGCCAGGGCGTCCGCCACGAGGAACTCGAGCTTCCGGGTCTTGTTGCCACCCCCGGCCAGGCCGAGGAGATCGTCGCGCTTGATGAAGATCTCGGGGCCGCCGAGCTCACGGGTGAGGTTCGGGAGATACTCGATCGGGGTCCAGCCCGGCGTGTAGCGCCGGCGCGGAAATCGTGTCAGGTCCATCGGGGATTCGTCTCCAGATGCATAGTGAAAGCGTCACTTCAGCCTACGGCCTCACCTGCGCCCGGCGCCGCAGCATGTCGGGCGCCAGTTCCTCCATGAGCAAGGCGCGCGCGGCTTCGGGCCCCAGGTCCACGCGCTCCTCCACGTCGAGGAGCAGCTCCGAGTCCTGGTCGGCGGCGCGGATGCGGGCCCGCTCCAGCATGCCGTAGGCCAGGTCCTCGGCGCCGGTGGCGGCGGCGGCCAGCGCCGCGGCGAGCTGCGCCTCCACGTCCTCTGGGTGGAGCTCCGCTCCCTCGGTGAGTTCGCCCAATGCCTCCTCGAAGCGATCCGCCTCCAGGAGCACGAGCCCCATCACGATGCGCCCCCACCCGTCGTCGGGCTCGAGGCTCGTCGCCTCCCCCATGGCGTCCGCCGCCCCCTCCAGGTCGCCCGAGAGGTAGCGGGCCACCCCGAGCTCGTACGCGATCTGGGGGTCGTCGGGGTCCAGGGCGCGCGCCGCCGTCAGCTCCCGCAGCCCATCGGCCGCGAAGCCCTCGCGAGCCAGCCACGCCCCGTACATCAGGCGGGTCAGGGCGACGTCGGGAGCCATGAGCGCAGCCGCCCTGAGAGCGACTTCGGCGTCGGGGTCGTCGAAGGCCGCCACCCCGTTCCCGGCGGTGGCCAGGACGTAGGGGTCCACGGGATTCAGGGCCAGGGCGCGCCGGAAGCGCTCGTACGCCACGCCCTCCAGCCCGAGCTCCCTCTCCGCCACCCCCAGCCAGCAGTGGACCTCGGCCTCCGCCTCGTGCTCGGGGACGTGCTCCCGCAGGAGCCCGGCCATCTGCTCCCAGTCCCCCTCGTCGGCCAGGACCATGGCCCGGTCCAGGAGCGCCTGGAGCTCCATCAGCCGACCACCACCACGGAGCGTCCCGTCATCTCCTCGGGCTGCGGGATCCCCATGCACGCCAGCACCGTAGGCGCCACGTCGGCGAGCCGGCCCGCCTCCGCCACGAGCTTCGCCCGCCCCGAGGGGTCGAAGACGAAGAAGT
>JBFYZE010000038.1:0-2577 GCA_041309665.1 Gemmatimonadales bacterium
GCCGGTTCCCGGCGCCGAGGTGCTGGTCACCAACGCCCGGGGCTTCACCCTGGAGCTGGCGGAGACGGCGAAGGAGACGTGCGCGTACGACATGCCCGTGGAGGGAACGGGGACCTGCTACGCCACCACCGCCGAGTTCGCGGGTGCGATCTTCCCCGGCGATCTCCTCGAGCTGGAGATCGCGCTGCCAGGGGGAGGGCTTGTCCGTGGATCGTCCCGGGTGCCCGAGGGCTTCCTGCTCGTGACGCCGTCCGGGCCCGGGATGTGCGCGGCGGATCCGCTCACGCCCTTCGAGGTGCGCTGGACCTCCTCCCAGGGGGCGTGGGCCTACGTCAGCGAGACGCTCATCAACGGGCTGAGGGAGGCTCTTTCGCCCCAGGGGATCACGGTGGAGAGGGGCCCTCTCTTTCTCCTCGGCGTATCCGTCTCGGCCGCCGACACCACCATCCTCTTCCCCGGGGAGTTCGGGGTGTTCGACCGGTTCGACCTGGACCAGGATCTCGCCCTGGCGCTCCAGAAGGGACTTCCGGCCGGAACGGATGCGCAGGTCATCGTCACCGCGGCGGACCGCAACTACGTGAACTGGGTCCGGGGCGGCAACTTCAACCCGTCCGGGGTGGTGAAGGTCCCGAGCCTGCGCGGAGACGGGACCGGCGTGTTCGCCACGAGCGTCTCCCGCAGCTTCACCGTGGTGGTGCCGAAGGCGGGGGACGCTTCGTCGGCGCCGCGCTGCGCGGGAGGGTGAAGGCGGCTACACCGATGCCGCGGCGCTGCGCTCGCCCATGAGGCTCCGGAGCCGGTTCACCACCAGATCCACCGCCACCCGGTTGTAGCCGCCCTCGGGGACGACCAGGTCCGCGAACCGCTTGCTGGGCTCCACGAACTCCAGGTGCATGGGTCGCACCGTGGCCTCCCACTGCGCGATCACCGAGTCCGCGGTGCGCCCCCGCTTCACCACGTCCCGGCGGATGCGCCGGAGCAGTCGGATATCCGACTCGGTGTCCACGAACACCTTCAGGTCCATGGTGTCGCGCAGGCGGGGATCGGCCAGGACCAGGATCCCGTCCACCACCACCACCGGCGTGGGGTGGAGGAGCTCGGTCTCCCGCGCCCGCGTGTGCGTGGAGAAGTCGTAGGTCGGGATTTCCGCCGGCGCTCCCCGGAGCAGGGCGCGGAGGTGCTCGACCATGAGCCCCGTCTCCAGTGCGTCGGGATGGTCGAAGTTCACCGCCACCCGGGCTTCGAAGGGGAGGTGGGTGAGGTCCCGGTAGTAGGAGTCGTGGTGCAGCACCGACGTGATGCCGTTCCCGAGGATCCTGCACACCTCCTTCACGACGGTGGACTTGCCGGAGCCGCTCCCCCCGGCGACGCCGAGCACCACGGGGCGGACGGG
Organism: Gemmatimonadales bacterium; assembly: GCA_041309665.1. Classification (GTDB taxonomy): domain Bacteria; phylum Gemmatimonadota; class Gemmatimonadetes; order Longimicrobiales; family Gaopeijiaceae; genus SZUA-318. Next base: position 1,394 of record JBFYZE010000038.1, read on the forward strand.
GACGTTCATCCCGCGGCCTCGACGACGACGAAGACGCGCTCCGCGAGGTCACGGCGCACGGCGTGCACGGCGCCCTCGGTGCTCCCCACCCGCACCGAGACGTGGTCCGCTACGTTCTGGGCATCCTCGACCCGGATCCGGGCGCCCGGGGTGAGGCCCTTGGCCTCGATGGAGCGGAGTCGGGCCGGGTCCTCGTCGCGCACCGCCCGCACCCTGAGGAAGGAGCCTGGCCGGGCGTCGGCGAGGGTGGCCGAGTCGGTCTCCTCGATCTCGCCGGCGCTGGTGGGGATGGGGGCCCCATGGGGGTCGTGGCTGGGAAAGGCCAGCGCCGCGGCCATGCGCTCGACGAGCTGGTCCGAGGCGGCGTGCTCCAGGCGCTCCGCCTCCTCGTGGACGTCCTCCCAGGCGAAGCCCAGACGCTCGCACAGGTACGCCTCGATGACCCGGTGGCGGCGCAGGACCTTCAGGGCCTCCCTCTGCCCCCTGGGCGTGAGGCGGACCCCCCGGTAGGGTGCGTGCTCGAGGAGGCCGGATTCGGCCATGCGCTTGACCATGCCGGTCACCGAGGCCGGCTGGACCGCCAGGGCCCCGGCGATGGCGCTGGTGGAGGCGGGCTCTCCGCGCTCGGAAAGCCCGAAAATGGCCTTGAGGTAGTCCTCCACGGACCGGGACAGGCTGGGCGCCGGAGCTGGCATGGCCTCAAGCTACCCCGGGGGCCAGGGTCCGTCGACCCCTTTTCAGCGACCTGCAAGGCCATTTCGCGGGGGCGCCCGAACCCCTAGCTTGGAGTGACCGCCGGGGGCGGTCCCTCATGGGACTCTTGGGCGATGCGGCGGGTCGCCATCGGCATACTGAACGAGACCATGCAGCAGATCCTGCTCGGAACCCTTCACCCCCCCAGGGAATTAGCTCCGAGGACCAAGTACGTCCCTATCACGCGAAGGATGAGGCGCGCGGCCAGGAGGCCGCGGACGCCGTCGCGGCCGTGCTCAAGCACGCCACGGAGAAGGACAAGGCCGCTCACGCCAGGACCGCTCCGCGGAAGCAGCCCAAGTGGATGCTTCCACTTGGGATCAATCTCGCCGTGCTCGCGGTCTACCTCCTCATCGCGCCGCCGGCGTGGGTGGTGGTGAACCCCATCGCTCCGCCCGACCTCACCGCGCAGACCACGGACCTGAAGAAGG